>JAESRD010000315.1 GCA_016764835.1 Paracoccaceae bacterium
AAGATCGTGCCTTTATACCCCATCAGGTGGTTTTGCAGCCAGGCGATGGTTTCGGCGTCGAGGTGGTTGGTTGGCTCATCGAGCAGCAGCATATCTGGCGCGTCGAGCAGGAGTTTGCACAGGGCAACGCGGCGGCGCTCACCGCCAGATAGTGTAGCAACGCTGGCATCATCGGGCGGGCAGCGCAGGGCTTCCATCGAGACATCAACCTGCGCGTCCAGATCCCATAGGTCTTGGGCGTCGATCTCGTCTTGCAGCTGGGCCATCTCATCGGCGGTCTCGTCAGAGTAGTTCATGGCCAGCTCATTATAGCGATCAAGGATCGCTTTTTTGGCGGCCACGCCCTGCATGACGTTTTCACGCACGGTCTTGTCATCATCCAGCTCAGGCTCCTGAGACAGATAGCCGACGGTAGCGCCTTCGGCGGCCCATGCCTCGCCAGTAAACTCTTTGTCGAGGCCAGCCATGATCCGCATAAGGGTTGACTTACCCGAGCCGTTAACACCGACAACGCCAATTTTGACGCCGGGCAAAAAGCTAAGCCGGATGTTTTCGAATATTTTCTTGCCGCCGGGATAGGTTTTGGAGACACCGTCCATGTGGTAGACATATTTGTAGCTGGCCATTGGGGGCTCCATGCATTTGTGGTTTGTCCGGTTCATAGCGAAGCTGGCGGTTGGGGGCAATTGCGATGAGTTGGCCACTGGGCTGGCCCATCCGCACCTGCTCAGCTAGGCTCTGCCCGATCACTCTATTTTGGAAGGCCGCCGCAAATGAATGATGCGAACCAAAAACTACCCTTTGATGAGGCAAAGCTAGATGTGTTGGCCGAAGTGGCCGTGCGTGTTGGGCTTAATATTCAGCCCGGACAGCAGCTGGTGCTGACAGCGCCAACCGAGGCGCTGCCGCTGGTGCGGCGGATTGCGCGGGCAGCTTATAAGGCGGGCGCGCATCTGGTGACGCCGCTTCTGAGCGATGATGAAATCACCCTTGCGCGCTATGAGCATGCGCCTGATGAGGCGTTTGATATGTCGTCCGACTGGCTGTTTCAGGGCATGGCCGATGCGTATGGCGACAATGCGGCCCGCATGGCGATTGCTGGCGGCGACCCGATGTTGCTGGCGGCGCAAGACCCCGAGAAAGTTGCGCGCGCGGGCAAGGCCATGTCGCTGGCCTATAAACCTGCAATTAAAAAAATAACCAATTATGAGATCAACTGGAACATAGCCGCCTATCCGACTGAAGGCTGGGCGCGTCAGGTGTTTCCTGATCTGCCGATTGATATTGCGATTGCCCAGCTGGCCGAGGCGATCTTTGCCTGTAGCCGGATTGAGGGCGACGACCCGATTGCCGCATGGGCAGCGCATAATGCCCGGCTGCGGGCCAAGAGCGAATGGCTGACGGCGCATAACTTTGATGCGCTGCATTTCACCGGGCCGGGCACTGATCTAATGGTCGGGCTGGCCGAGGGGCATGAATGGAAGGGCGGGGCGACATCAGCGCAGAACGATATTATTTGTAATCCCAACATTCCGACCGAAGAGGTGTTTACCACGCCGCATGCGCGCAAGGTTGAGGGCGTTGTGCGCGCCAGTAAACCGCTGGCGCATCAGGGCAATGTGATTGACGGTATTGAGGTGCGGTTTGAGGGCGGCAAGATTGTTGAGGCCAAGGCGTCACGGGGCGAAGAGGCATTCCTTAAGCTGATCGACAGTGACGAGGGCGCACGCCGCTTGGGCGAGGTGGCTTTGGTGCCGCATAGCTCGCCGATTTCGCAGACGGGGCTGCTGTTCTACAACACGTTGTTTGACGAGAATGCCGCTTGTCATATTGCGCTGGGCCAGTGTTACTCTGACTGTTTTGTTGGCGGGGCAGGCCTGACGGCGGAGCAGGTCGAAGAGCAGGGCGGCAATAGCAGCATGATCCATGTAGACTGGATGATCGGCTCTGGTGAGATCGACATTGACGGCATCACCCAAGACGGCAAAAAGGTGCCTGTTTTCCGCAAGGGCGAATGGGCTTGAGGCCAGTTTGTCAGGAGCTAAAGTCAACCGGTTCGCGGTCCTGAAACTCTTGGGCTGAGTTGCTCTTTGGGTAGGGCTGGTTGGGCTGCGGCACGCCCAGCCCGGCGCAAAGCGGCCCCCAGCCATCGCCCAGCCGGTGCATGATCAACCGGCCGGGCGGCACTTCGTCAAACACTTGTTCAATATTGCGCCGGTAGACCGCCAGCACATGGGCTTTGTCACCGGCGCGGTGGCTAAACACACGATCGTTGATCATAATTGCAGAGCCATTTTCGGCGTTTTCGGGGGCGAGCAAAAACGGCTGGATGGTCTTGGAAAAACTGCGATACCAGCTTTCCGGCTCGCGCCATGTGAGCAAGATTTTGGCATCTGGATACTGGGCCATGAGCGCGGGCCAATAGGCGGCAGAGGGCCAGTCAACGCTGGCATTATAGCCTTTGAACAGCTTGGCCCAGCTGGGCGCACCGCCAATGGCCAGATCTTTCCACATGGCCAAAGCGTCTTGGCGGTCAAGGATTTCGTGCATGTGGTGCGTCGGCCCAATGCCCAAAATATTAAGCGCCATGCGCATTGATTCCGTGCCAGTGCGGCCAAAGCCCGCGCCAATAAGTTGCAACGTCATGGCAAGGCTCCTGTCTCTAATGTGATTGGTGACCAACTTAACCAGCAAGTGCGGTTTTGCACAGCCACCTTATATGAACGTTAATAAAAATCTTTGCTGAGGGGTTTGACACTGACATGTCAGCGTGTTTTGAACAGGTCAAATCCAAATCGTTATAGGGAGATTAACATGGCCTACTCACCAGCCGAAGACCGCTATGAGCGGATGGTTTACCGTCATTGCGGCAAGTCGGGGCTAAAGCTGCCAGCAATCAGCCTTGGGCTTTGGCACAATTTTGGCGGCGATTCTAACCATGAAAACAAGCGCGAAATCTGCAAAACCGCGTTTGACCATGGCATAACCCATTTTGATTTGGCCAACAATTATGGCCCACCTCCGGGCAGCGCTGAGCATGCGTTTGGCTCGATCCTGAAGGAAGACTTTGCCGGGCTACGCGACGAGTTGGTGATCTCTTCCAAGGCGGGTTACGGGATGTGGCCGGGCCCATACGGCGAATGGGGCAGCCGCAAATATCTGATCTCGTCGTGCGATCAGTCGCTCAAGCGGATGGGGCTCGACTATGTCGATATCTTCTATTCGCACCGGTTTGATCCCGATACGCCGCTCGAAGAAACCATGGGCGCGCTTGATTATATCGTCCGCTCTGGCCGCGCGCTTTACGCCGGTATTTCGTCATATAACTCGGAGCGCACCCGCGAAGCTGTGGCGATTTTGAAGGATCTGGGCACGCCCTGCATCATCCATCAGCCGAGCTATAATATGCTCAACCGTTGGGTGGAACGTGACGGGCTGAAGGATACGCTCAAAGAGCTTGGCGTTGGCTCTATTGCCTTTACGCCATTGGCGCAGGGGATGCTGACCAAGAAATATCTTGGCGGTGTGCCCGATGATAGCCGCGCCGCACAGGGCAAAAGCCTGAACCCGGCCATGCTTTCAGAGCGCGCAATTGAGAACATCAAGAAGCTTGATGAGATTGCGCAGAACCGAAACCAGACACTGGCACAGATGGCCATTGCGTGGGTTTTGCGCGACGGTGGTATCACCACGGCGCTGATCGGGGCATCAAAGCCAAGCCAAGTGATCGATTGCGCTGGCGCGGTCAATAACCTTGAGTTTACCTCCGAAGAGCTTGCACTGATTGACGAATATGCCGATGAAGAGAAGATCAATCTATGGGCACGTTCCTCTGAGGAAGTATAAAAAATGATCCAAAATCCAGTTTTACCGGGGTTCAATGCTGATCCGTCATTCTTGCGGGTTGGCGAGGACTATTATCTCGCAACCTCAACCTTTGAGTGGTTCCCGGGGGTGCAGATCCATCACAGCCGTGATCTGGTAAACTGGACTTTGGTCAGCCGCCCGTTAAATCGGGCGGCACTCCTCGACATGCGCGGCAACCCAGATAGCTGCGGCATCTGGGCGCCGTGTTTGAGCCATGACGGCGAGAAGTTTTGGCTGGTTTACACCGATGTTAAACGGCTCGACGGGGCGTTTAAGGACGCGCCAAACTACATTACTTCTTGCGGTACGATTGATGGCGATTGGTCGGACCCGTATTATGTGAATTCGTCGGGCTTTGATCCGTCGCTGTTTCATGATGATGACGGCAAGAAGTGGTTCACCAATATGGTGTGGAACCACCGCGGGCCCGGCACTGGCGGCAACCCAAAGCATGCCTCGTTTGACGGTATTGTGCTGCAACAATGGTCGCCCGAGCAGGGGTTGTTTGGCCCGGTTAAGAACATCTATGACGGCACGGATCGCGGGCTGACGGAGGCACCGCATCTGTTTAAGCGCAACGGATATTATTATCTGACCACGGCTGAGGGTGGCACGGGCTACGGCCATGCGGTGAGCATGTCGCGGGCCCGCGATATTTGGGGGCCGTATGAGAACCACCCAGAGAAACATGTGATCTGCACTGACGGCACCGATAGTGCCATTCAGCGGACGGGTCACGGCCAATATGTCGAGACCCATTGGGGGGCACATTTCCATTCCTTCCTGATGGGGCGGCCAATGCCGGGGCCTGATGGCACGGGGCGGTTCTGTCCGCTGGGCCGCGAAACCGGTCTCGAAGAAGTGGTTTGGCGTGACGATTGGCTCTGGCTCAAAGAGGGGGGTATGGTGCCGCGGGCTTTCGTGCCAACTCCAGTTGATGTGGCCCCGCATGCGCCGGCCGCGCGGCGCAGTACGTTTGCTGACGGCGTCTTGCCTGCTGATTTTCAATGGCTGCGCACACCTGAACCTGACCGAATTTTCAGGGTTGAAAAAGGCGCTCTGGCGCTGATTGGGCGTGAGAGCATTGGCTCTTGGTTTGAGCAGGCGCTGGTGGCGCGCCGCCAAGAGCATTTTGAATATAGTGTCGAGACAAGTCTCGATTTTGCGCCCGAAACATATCAGCAAGCCGCCGGGCTGACGACATATTACAACCGGCACAAATTCCATGCGGCTTTGGTGAGTAATGAGCCGGGTATTGGCCGGGCGCTGGTGTTGATGTCTTGTCCCGGTCTGTGGCCGGATGGCGAGCTGAACTGGCCTGCCGCGCCGGTGGCGCTGTCAGTTGGCCCGGTTGAGCTGAAGGTCGAAGTGACTTTTGCCAAGCAGCAGTTTTACTATCGGCAGGGCGGAGACTGGCTGGCCTTTGGACCGGTGCTTGACGCCAGCGTTATAAGCGATGAGGGCGGGCGCGGGGAGCATGGCAGCTTTACCGGCGCGCTTGTCGGCATGGTGGCGATGGACACGTCTGGTGGCGCGGCCGAGGCGCGGTTTGGCAAGTTTGACTATGTGCCGAAGGGGGCCGAGGGCTAGCGGGTTTGAGGACGCAAATTTGTCTTTTTGACATTGAGGCTGATCATTTAGATGT
>JAESRD010000316.1 GCA_016764835.1 Paracoccaceae bacterium
GAGGGTAAAAAGTCACTGGCGATCGCCGTGCGTTTGGAGCCAAAAGTGGCGACGTTGAAGGACGCAGAGATCGAAGCCGTCAGCGCCAAGATCATTGAGAAAGTCACCAAGGCGACCGGCGGCGTGTTGCGCCAATAACCTAAGGCTTAAACGGGGCCATTCCGGCGCGGGCCAGCTCATCGGCCTTCTCGTTTTCAGGGTGGCCCGCATGGCCCTTTACCCAGTTCCAGGTCACATCATGGCGGGCGGCGGCGGTCTCTAGGCGCCGCCAAAGGTCTTCGTTTTTGACAGGCTTTTTGGCGGCGGTTTTCCAGCCGCGCGCCTTCCAGCCAATGATCCATTTGGTGATCCCGTCTTTGACATAAACGCTGTCTGTCACCACGGTTAGCTTGGTGGCGCGCTCAAGCGCTTCAAGCGAACTTATCGCGGCCATTAGCTCCATGCGGTTATTGGTTGTGTCGGCTGCGCCACCGCTCAGCTCGCGGGTTTTGACCACAGCGTTGCCGTCACGGGCGATAAGCAGCGCGCCCCAGCCGCCGGGGCCGGGGTTGCCCGAGCAAGCGCCGTCGGTATAGGCAAAAAGTTCAGCCATGTGCAAAAATGATTATCCAAGGTTCGGGCGGTCCAGCAAGGCCGGTACTTTCGCCCTTGTCAGTCTGCGTGATGGTGAAGCCAGCGTCAGCAACAAGCTGTGCCAACGCGGTTTCGCTGTAATAAGTATAGTAGCGGCCCAGCCTGTCGCGGCCCGCGCTCTCGCCCAGCTTCATGCCCAAATGCAGCAGACCCTCTGGGCGCAAGGCGCGGTGAAGTGCGGCCAAATGGCCCGGCATATCGGCGCGCGGCGCATGCAAAAGCGAGAAATTTGCCCAAATACCATCATAGGCTGCGCTGGCTGTTATGTCGTCAAACCGGGCAAGGCGGGCGCCAATATCGTGGTGCTCATTGGCCAGAGCGACCATGCTCTCAGATGCGTCAACCGGGTCAGGGCGCAGCCCGGCGGCGCGCATATGGGCAGACGCACTTGCCGGGCCACAGCCCAGATCAAGCACATCAGCGCCGGGCGGCAGGGCGGCAATGAACCGCGCCAAATGAAAATCAGGCTCTGAGCTATTAAACTTATTTGCATATTCTTGCGCACTTTGGTCGTAGACCTGCAACGTTTCTTCGTCGCTCATTCGTTGACCCGCAGCACGCGCGGCACTTTGAATTCTATATTCTCTTCGGCGGTGGTGATCTTTTCAATGGTTACATCATAGCGGGCCTGTAGTGCTTCGATCACTTCGTCGATCAGCACTTCGGGGGCGGATGCGCCAGCGGTGACGCCGATGGAAGTGATGCCGTCAAGCGCGCGCCAGTCTATCTCGGCGGCGCGCTGGACAAGCTGTGCATAGGGGCAGCCCGCGCGCGACGCGACCTCGACCAAACGGCGGGAGTTTGATGAGTTTGGCGCACCGACAACCAGCAGCGCGTCGCAGTTTGGGGCCATGACCTTGACCGCTTCTTGGCGGTTGGTTGTGGCGTAGCAAATGTCTTCTTTATGCGGGCCGACAATGGCTGGGAACCGGGTTTTTAGGGCGGCGACAATGTCGGCGGTGTCGTCGATGCTCAGCGTGGTTTGGGTGACAAAGGCCAGCTTGTCTGGGGCACTGACGGCAAGGGTGATCACGTCATCTGGGGTCTCGACCAGTAGCACAGCGCCGGGCGGTAATTGCCCCATAGTACCAATGGTTTCGGGGTGGCCAGCATGGCCGATCATGATGATCTGTAGCCCGTTTTGGTAGTGACGTTCGGCCTCAATATGCACCTTGGAAACCAGCGGGCAGGTGGCATCGACAAAGACCATATTGCGCCGCTCGGCGAGGCTCGGCACCGATTTTGGCACGCCGTGGGCTGAGAAGATGACCGGCCTGTCGAGCGGGCATTCATCGAGGTCTTCGACGAAGATCGCACCCTTGTCGCGCAGCCCGTCAACAACATAGCGGTTATGGACGATCTCGTGGCGCACATAGACCGGCGCGCCCCATTTGCTCAATGCGAGTTCAACAATTTTGATCGCGCGGTCAACGCCGGCGCAAAAGCCGCGCGGGGCGGCGAGATAGAGCGTGAGGGGCGGTTTTGCATCCATAGGATTGCTTTATGCGCTGGTGGCTGTCGGGTCTAGCCCCAGCTAGAGGCCGAGCGTTTGGCGCAGAGCGTCTAGGTAGACCTGCGGCGGGTTTGGGCCGCCAAACAGCCCTGCAAGCCCGGCTGATACCGCTATGCCGAAGCCGAGGCCAAACAGGGCGAGTGCTGCGGCTGGCCTTGGGCCTGCCCGGCGGCGCAGAACTGCGGCCAGATGCACAAATAGCGCGAAAATGGCCAGCGCATAATAAGGGATGAAATACAGCGAGAGCGGCCAGATATGCAGGCCAGCAGCGGCAAAATGGGTGTTGGTTTCAACCACTCCTTCGGCGCGGGCCAGCAAGACCTCGCCAATATGCTGGGCCATGAAGAACGCCAGATAGGGACCAGAGACAAGTTGGGCGCGTGGCCAGCGGGTGCGCGGCCAGCCGCGCCGCCACGCGATGACCAGCCCTAACGCGGCTTGGGCGGCAAAGCCGATGGTCAGCAAAACGGTGAGCGGCACGAACCGGTAAAGCGGGGCAAGCCAAGCGCCCAGAGCCAAATGTGCACCAGTGCCGCCAAGTAGCGTCAGGTGATGCGCCAGATGCAGCAGCAAGAACACGGCGAGCAGCCGGGCCATGAGGCGGTGCGCTTTGCGAAGCTTAGCCATGGGCGGGCCGGGCCAGTGGCCAAAGCGCCAGTGCGGGGATGACCAGCAGGATGGTCCATTGTGGGGCGATCCAGAGCGTGCCGAGCAGGGCCAGCCCGACGATGATGAACAGCAGGGCCATGAACAGGGTGAGCAGGGCGATGGGCCAGATGGCGTGACGCCGCTGGGGAACATCGCGCGCCGCCCATGCCAAAACCACGGTGCCGAAGACCAAAAAGACGCTGATGAAATGCCACAGCAGGGTGGTGTAGAACTGCATTTCGTCAGTGGCTGCGGTGCCGAGCAGCGGCTCAAGCACATCACGTCCGCCGCCAATGATATGCGCCAATGTGGTGAGCCCCATGAGGGCCGCGGCGATGAGAACAGGTCGGTTCATTGGGCTTTCCTTTTGCGGTGTCGGTTGTCCATACGGTTGCGTATGGTCTATCTGCTTGCACCCTGTCAATACGCTGCCGTATGGTGGGGCATGAAACCGCAGCGGCTCAGCCCTCAAGATTGGATCCAAGCCAGCTTTCGCGCGCTGGCGCTGGGGGGCGCGCAGGCTTTGCGGGTGGAGCGGATTGCGCGTGACCTCAAAGTATCAAAGGGTTCATTTTATTGGCATTTTTCTGATCTTCCGGCGCTCAAAATCGCCATGTTAGATCATTGGTTTGGTCAAGCAACGGTGCAGGTTATAGCGCAGATTGAGGGCGCGGGCGGCCCGGCGCGGGAGCGGCTATATAGGTTGCTGGAGATCGCGACATCGGATTTGGCAGCCCCTTATGGCGGGCTATCAACCGAGGTGGCAATCCGAGAATGGTCGCGGTTTGAGCCCTATGCGGCCAAGATATTGGCGCAGGTTGATGCGGCGCGGTTGGGCTATATTGCGGCTCTCATTGAGGAAGCTGGAGGGCAAAATGCCAATAAATCGGCGCGGCTGTTCATTTATGCGTATGACGGCGCATTGCTGCATGGGGCTGATCAGCATGCCGGATTTGCCGATGATATGAGTGCTTTGCTCGACTTATTGCTGCCGAATTAAGTAGGCCAGCCTAGGCCGTCCAGATTGTCGGGAACCAGTCTTCACGCAGCTTATCTCCGGGCTTCATCCCGTGGCCGGGGAAGGGCGGTGAAGTCGGACCTTGGCGGGTCACATAACGCGCATCATCACCGACGAGACGCAAAGAGAACGCCCGGCGGCGGGCGCCGCCCTCATTGCCACGCGCGCCGTGTAAGCACTTAAAATCAAAGGCCACTGCGTCGCCGGGCTGCATATCCCATTCGAGAATTTTCATGCCTTCAGCGTCAGGGTCAGGCACTTGCATATAGGCGCTCGGGTCGGCGTAAAAGTTGGTGTCAGCCAGCCAACGCTTTGGGATAACTGGTTTTTCCCAGAGGTGAGAGCCTGCGACGCACCGAAGCGATGCATCTGTGACCGGGTCCAGCACCGACCAGAAGCTGACGGTCTGCGCGCCCTCAACAAAGTAATAGGGTCCGTCTTGGTGCCAGGGGGTTGGCTTGGCTGTGCCAGGTTCTTTGACCAGAACATGGTCATGAAACAGCTGCACTTTTTGCGAGCCCATCAGGGCTGCGGCAGCACCGGCGGCGGGCGAGGTGCGGATGACTTCTTCAAAGGTAGAAATGCGCTGCCAGTTGCAATAATCATCAAAAAAGCGCCCCGCTTCACCGGGTTGCAGATTTTCAGCGGCATAGGGGCCGGGGGCGGCCATGTTCTGGTCGATCCCCTCTGCCAGTTGGCTCAAATGGTCGGCGAAAAGCCCCGGAATAAGCACCGCACCGTCACGCCTAAAATCGGCTATCTGGTCGGGGCTTATTCCGGCAAAGCTCATTCTTCGGTTACCAACTCGTCGGCAGGCTCGTCGAGCCGAGGCTCGCGCTTGGGCTTGACCTTCGGCACTTCCCGCTTGGCTTTGGGCGCGAGCACCATGTTCATGCGGTTGCCGTCCATCGATGCCATGTGGAGCACCGTCGCCAAATCCAC
>JAESRD010000317.1 GCA_016764835.1 Paracoccaceae bacterium
GAGCGATTTCCTCGACGCCTACAATTATGTGCGCCGCCTCAAAACACTCAGCAGCCTCACGCCTTACGAATACATCTGCAAAATCCGGACTTCTGAGCCAGATCGATTCAAACTAAACCTGAGCTACCTGATGATGGGACTAAATAGCTGGGCTATCCGCCCACTCAACGACGCTATAATCGGCAATAAGCCCCGCCATGCATCAGGCGTCAGCGCGGTTGCCGCCGAATATTCGTCTGCCGAGAGCACGAGAATGATCGCCCCATCGGCGTTGGGTATGGACCAGCTGCCTTGCGGCGGCGGCACTGAGAACACCGAGCCCGGCCCGCCGGCCGGGACGCATATCCACTCTTCGTCGTCTATCGGGGTGCCAGTTGAGGCGTCGCTTGGTTGGGTGCCGGTGGCGACCATAATGCCCTCGGCAAAGGCCGGGCTGCACTGGGCAAAGGCTAGAAAGAGGCCAAGTTTTGAAATAATGCGAAACATGATGAACTCCTTATAGGCAAGGATTTCAGGCGATGTTGTTGCGGAACTCAAGCCCAAGCTTCTGGGCCATTTCGGGGGCGAATGTGCCCGTGGCGAAACCAAGTTTGCTTTGTTGCAATGCGCATAAAGCCAGCTTGGTTTTTGCGCCAAAGTCGCCATCTGCCGTCGCGCCGATCTGGGTTTGCATAGCGCTTACCACTTGGCCGGATGAGCCGTGGCGCAGGCAGGCTATGCTTTGACCAGCAGCAATAGTGGCCGCCTCATGGCCGGTGACCAGCAACGTATCATAACGGGTGCCAAAACCTGTGCCATCAAAGCCCGCGCTTTTGCGAAACCGCCGCCATGCGCCGGTGCCGGTAGAAAATGACGCGCCCTGCCCGGCCTGTTTACCCGGCACTGTCAAACAGCCAACCGACGAAAAACTGACGTTCAAAAATGCCGGGTGGATATTATCTGACGGCTTGGTCAGGTCCCAAATATCATGGGTACCATAGGCCAGGTCATTGACGCTGCGCAAAACGGTAACGGCACTGGCATCCTTTGGCATCGGGCCATTGCCCAGCCGCAATACAAACTCCACCGCGCCAGCCTTGGCACCAAAATGAGTGCCAACGCAATATTCGTAACAGCCGGTCGGCAGCAGGTTGCAGCGGACATGATTGGCACCAAAATTCTCGCGTTCATAATAGCGGTTCATACCGGTGCGACGCGGCACGGTTGAGCCGTCGTAGAGCGAGATCAGCCCGGACTGGCTGTCATAAACGCCAATCAAACAGCGGGTGTTTTCATGGTCGGGCAGAACTGGGCGCAGTGTGACGCGGGTTTGGCGCTCTGTCATGGCGCTGCCATCGGCGATCTGACAGCCGCGCAAAGCGAGGATCAGCTTGCCATGGCTGCCCATTGGCGGGGCGAAATGGCTGGTGGCGATCAGGTTTGCGATCAAGCCCGCATCGAGATCAAACTGGCGCGTGGCAGTTTGCTCTGGCAGATGCCACGTATCGGGGGCGTTTTGCGGCGATTTTGGCCAATAGGCATCCGCTGGCTTCAGCCGCGGTCGGGCGGCCTCGGCTTGCGCAGCACCGGGCCGCTGGCTGGGCTCATCCAGCGCTTCGGCCCAGCCCTCTTCATCGTCAATATCGACGGGCGCAGCAGCAGGGTGGGAGTCGCCCGCCGCCGCGCTTTCGATTGGACCGAATGCTTTGGGGGCTATTTCGGTCTCCAATCTCCATGTGACTTGCAGCCGCTCATCTATGCGGGCCGCATCGGCTGAACCATTGTTACGCTGGCGGCCGACATCATCCAAAATGGCGCTAATTCTTATACCGCGATTGGCAATGTATTTGCTGGGATCATTGGGGTCAGGAATGGCCATATGGTGCAAAGCCGCCAGCTGCCACTCCTCGTTAAGCACGGGTGCGCCAGACGAGCCGGGCATGGTATCGGTAACATAATAAAGGTAGTGCTGCCGCGTGCCGACAACCATGTTTTCACGCAGAGCAACCTTTTTATAATTGCCCCCCGGATGCTGGATAATATTGACGAACTCTTTCTTCAACGCTTTGCCAGAACGCGGCAACATTTTGATATAGCCGAACTTATCCAGCGCCTCACCAGCAGTTGAGACCGGGCTGACGCTCATAATCGTGTAGTCCATTTCACGTGATGTCAGAAAGATATCGCCTGTTATCCGGAAGTGAACTGACGGCCGGATCATGCCGTCATCATCATACTCATAGTTGAACGTCGCCACAGAGTTTTGCGCGGTTTCGCGAGCGCCAATGACGTGGTTATTGGTGATGAGCAAACCAACGCCCACCAGAAACCCGGTGCCAAAGGACGCGCCTTCAACCGGGCCACGGGCGTGAATTCGCGCTACAGCCCGCCCCGCCGATACCCCGCGTGACAACACGTAGAACTCGTCAAGATTACTTTCGCCGATAATCCGCTCGTAAGGATGCGGATTTGGGCTAAGGCTGTAGCGCCGCCGGGCGCTCACGCGCGCCGGGTCTTCGGGGGTATTCAATTCATCCAAAAGCGATTGTAGATCACCGTGGGCAGCGGAGACCTCGTGGCCAAAAACCGGGTCCATATGATTGCAGTCCATATGGCGCGGCGTTTGCTTGGCGGCCATTATCGCGGCGCGGGCGCTGGTTTGGATCGGCATATAGGAGGCAAATGTGGTGTTCATCGCCTCTGGCGCGCCGCCGCTAGGCAAGTGAGCCTTGAGCGCCGCCAGAATGGGCGCTGCGGCCCGGCCAAAACCGGGTGATTTTGGGTGCAGCTCATCGTGCCAACTATTGGCCGATATGCCGACAAGACCGCGCAAGTCAAAGTAAATAACCCGTCCGTTTGACCCATCAGCGAGGCTGCGCAGCCGTGCGTTAAAATGATCAAGGATGATGCCGGTAATCTCGCGACCAAGGGCCAAGGGAATACCCTTTTGCGCCAGTGGCTGGCCCAGCCATTTGCCACCATCTTGCGGGTGAACATTGGCATAGCCATGCAAGTAAACGGTCAGGCCCGCTTTGGCGGCCAAGGCGCTGGTAATGATGGTTTGGTAATGGCCCATAACCACGCCCAAAGCAGAATTCATGGCATTGGTATTAATCAGCTCTGCGGCCGTTGCACCGGGGCGAAAGTTGCGCAGCAGTTGCGTAAACCGGCCCTCGCCCAACAGATCATTGCCACCCGCAGAAAGCATAAACACATCTGGCTGGTGCTTGGTGATCGCGCCAATATGCTCTGATGCAAGCGCCATTTTCTCAGCCGTGTCGCCGGGGGCAGCCAGCGAGAATACGGGGAAATGGCCGGTCACATGGTCGATCAGATCATCCAGAAACACCGGATATTGGTGCCAGCTATCGCCCTCTTCAACAATCCGCAATCGACCGGGATTCTTGTTTACGGCGCTATGATATTCGGCGTTGCGCAACATCCGCGACAGGCCGGTGACAAAGCCGATGGCTATATCGCCTTCGCGTTGGTCGGCTTCGTTTTTGACCGTTAACCGCACGCGGGCTGAAAAGGGGGAAGTTTGCTCATCGGCGGGCAGCTGCTCTACATTATCGGCCAGAAATGCGGCGGCCTCGGTGAGCGCGCCTTGTTCGATGAGCTGTTCAAATTGTGTCTTAAATTCCTGGTAAGTCATAGCGGCCTCCGGGGTTTTTAGCCGCCGCTTATGGTCTGCATATCGCTAAAATAAAGCGGCACTAGTGGGCAGAGCCATAAGCGTGGCGGCGACCATAATTGGCCAGCATTTGGCAAGATGCCTAGTGCTGGCACCACCCTGCTCGGTGCTGGCGTAAATTTTGCGTTAATTCGAAATGCTTTCATGTTTGCGCTGCCCGACATAGGGTCTGGCGACACTCAAAACCAAGACAGGCAAAGACCATGAACCTTGATCAATTGACGGCCCGCGCGGGCAATGTTTGCGAGCTTTGCGGCGGCGTTGAAGGGTTGAGCGCTGTTGAGGTCGCGCCCCGCGCTGATGAGGCGGCTTTGTGCTGCGCCGTTTGCGCCACGGGTCTGGGCGAAGAAGCGCAGGACGGCAATCATTGGCGGTGCTTGCTGTCGTCAATGTGGTCAGAGCATCCGGCGGTTCAGGTTCTGGCTTGGCGCATGCTTTCACGTTTGAAATCAGAACCTTGGGCGGCTGAGGCACTGGAGATGCTCTACCTTGAGCCAGATGTTTTAGGCTGGGCCGAGGCCGGGGCGATGCTTGTCATTCACCGCGATGCGAACGGCGCTGTTTTGGCGCAGGGCGACACGGTGACGCTGATCAAAGATCTGCCGGTTAAAGGCGCGGGCTTTACCGCCAAGCGCGGCACGGCGGTGCGCAGCATTAGCCTTGTGGCCGATAATGCTGGCCATATTGAGGGCCGGGTTGAGGGCCAGCGCATTGTGATTTTGACCGCGTTCGTCAAGAAACGTTAAAACAGGCTGACAATCGGCGTTTTTGCTGGCCGGTCCCGTCAAAATTGGCCGGGTCTAGCCATGTTTGGTAGCCGTCTTTCAGGCGTGGCCAGTCTTTATCTGTCATGGCGAACCAAGCCGTGTCGCGGTTTTTGCCTTTGACCACCAAGTGCTGGCGAAAGACGCCCTCGGCCGTAAAGCCAAAGCGCTGGGCGGCAAGTTTTGACGGCAAATTGTCGTTGTTGCATTTCCATTCAAACCGGCGGTAGCCGAGCGTGTCAAACACGTAAGCGGCAGCGAGATAGAGCGCCTCGGTTGCGGCGGGTTTGCGGGCGATTAGCGGGCCCCAATAGATGCTGCCCAGCTCTATTGCGCCATTTGCCTCGTCGATCCGCATGAAGGCTTGGCGACCGGCGGCTTGGCCGGTTTGCTTGTCGATCACGGCATAAAACAGCGGGTCTTTTCCGGCGGCGGCGGCTGTGGTCCAGTCTTGCATGGCGGCAAGGTTTTGCGGTGGATATTCATAGAGCCATTCAAACTTAGCGGCAATGTTGGGGATATTGGCGGCGGCGAACAGGGCCTCAGTGTGGCGGGCTGGATCTAGCCGCTCGAGGTTTGCGTATTGACCTTCGAGCAAGGGGGCGTCGGGGGTTGGGCGCGGGGTCCAATGTTGCATGTCTTCGGCCATGGGGTGGTTCCTTGGGTGGGGGTCGGGTTTGAGGCTTAGTCAGCTGTTCGGTTTCATGGAAAGGATTAGATGAATATGAAACCGCCAGTCAGAATTATTGCAACGCCAATCACTATCATTGCCAGACCGTGCAGCAAAAAAGGCACCCGAACGATTGCGTTGGAGGAAGCAAAAAACTTTGGTGTTTTGGCTTTATAGAAGCGAGAGATAGGGTTGACCTTCAAAGATTTTCTTTCGAGTTTTTCCCAGAATGAGGTGATAGAAATAGACACAAAAATGCGCCAAAGCCAACTAAACCACTTCCAAAAATGATCACTGAAAAATTCAGCTCCATCATCCAAATTTCTTCGACATTGTTTATCCGGCATCCTGCTCGATCCCTGTATTTTGAATACTATGGCAAATTTGTCTACGAGATCGACCTAAAATATCGAATGTTCCTCCGCCGCATCACCCATTGAGGCCAAACCCCTGTCCTGCTACAGCTATGCCCAATCAAATTTGACCGCATTTTACCGGAGCCCATAATGGCCGATACGCCCGAAACA
>JAESRD010000318.1 GCA_016764835.1 Paracoccaceae bacterium
AGATGCCGGTGATGCGGCAGACGGCTCAAACGATGACCTGATTGAGGCAGGCGCTGGCAATGACACGGTCACGGCCGGCGACGGCAATGATGTAATTTATGGCGGTACCGGAGATGATGACATTTCGGGCGGCGCGGGCGATGATACATTTGTGGTCGAAGACAGTTTTGGCAATGATACGATCACCGGCGGCGAAACCGGCGAAGGCAATGGCGACACGCTCGATCTGTCGGCCACGACCACCGGTGTTACCCTTGATCTAACTGATGCCAATGCGGAAACCGGCAGCATCAGCGACGGCACCGACACGGCCAATTTCACCGAAATTGAGAACATAACTCTTGGCGGCGGCGCCGATACGATCATTCTGGCCGATGGCTCGGGCGCAGACACGGTTAGCGGCTTTGCGATCCCGACCGATCTTGGCGGCGGCAATTGGGCAGGCATTGACCAGCTCGATGTCTCTGGCCTGACAGATGCGGGCGGCGATCCGGTCAACACCGGTGATGTTGTCATCAGCGAAGATATTGGCGGCAATGCCGTGCTGACTTTCCCTAACGGCGAAAGCATCACCCTGATCGGCGTCGATAGCGACGTAATCAATAACTCGTCTATCCTTGAGGCAATGGGTATCCCGACCGCGCGCGACAACACGGTTGAAGGTACCAGCGGCGACGATGAGATCAACGTGTTCTACAACCTCGACCCTGAAGGCGACATGGTCGATGCGGGAGACGGCCCAGGCGGCACGAATGACGACCTGATCGAAGCATATGGCGGCAATGACACTGCCTTTGGCGGCGTCGGTGACGACACGGTCTATGGCGGCGCGGGTCATGACACGCTGCACGGCGAGGCCGGCAATGACACGCTGTTTGGCGAGGCTGATAATGATGATCTGATCGGCGGCGACGGCGATGACACCATCTATGGCGGCACCGGCGATGATACGGTTAACGGCCAAGCGGGCAATGATATCCTCTATGGTGGCGACGGCGTTGACCTGATGGAATCAGGCAGCGGCAACGATGTCGCTTACGGCGGCGGCGGCGAAGACAGCATTAACGGCGATCTGGGCAATGACACCGTTTATGGTGGCGCGGGCAATGACTATGTCCGCGGCTCATATGGCAATGATACCGTTTATGGCGGCGAGGGCGATGATTTCGTCTGGGGCGGCTATGGTGACGACGTGCTTGTGGCCGAAAACGACTTTGGCAATGACACATTCGTTGGCGAAGAAGAGGAAGAAGTTTACGGCGATACGCTCGATCTGAGCGCCATAACCGATGATCTGACCATTGATCTGAGCGGCGGCAATGCCGAGGTCGGCACGTTTACCGACGGCACGTTTACGGCGACATTCGAAGACATTGAGCATATCCAGCTGAGCAGCGGCACTGATACGCTGATCTTGGCAGATGGCAGCGGCGCTGACCGTGTGCTTGGCTTTGCAGCCCCGGTTGATGCCGGCGGCGGTGCTTATACGGGCCAAGACCAGCTTGATGTGACTGGCCTGACAGATGCGGGCGGCGCGCCGGTCAATACCGGCGATGTCACCGTCACTGATGATGGCTCTGGCAATGCGGTGCTGACCTTCCCGAATGGTGAGAGCATAACGCTTGTTGGCGTGGCCCCGGCCGATGTGACCAGTCCGGCCCAGCTGGCAGCCCTTGGTATTCCGTCCCCCGACTATACCGTGTCTGGCACGGCGGGCGACGACACGATTGATGCCGCCTATACCGGCGACCCTGACGGCGACATGGTCGATGCCGAAGACGCGGCTGACAGCTCAAACGACGATATCATCGAGGCAGGCGCTGGCAGTGACACGGTTAATGCGGGCGACGGCAATGACCTGATCCTTGGCGAAGCAGGCAATGACCAGATTTATGGCGGCACCGGCGACGACAGCGCTTACGGCGGCACAGGCGACGATGCGCTGTTTGGCCTTGATGGCGATGACACATTGTTCGGTGGCGCAGGCAGCGACGCGCTGACCGGTGGCGCTGGCAATGACGATCTTTACGGTGGCGACGACTTTGACCGCTTCGATCTGGCCAACGGCTTTGGCACAGACACAATCACTGGTGGTGAGGGCGGCTCTGACGCCGACTTTATCAATGCGGCGGCCCTAACGGCTGACACCACAGTCACCTATTCTGGCGACGAGGCTGGCACGCTGACCGATGGCACCAGCACCGCAACCTTTAGCGAGATTGAGGCAATGTCGCTTGGCGGCGGAGATGACACAGTTGACGCCTCAGCCGCGACAAACGGTATTGTCATGGCCTCAGGCGACGGCAATGACAGCATTATCGGCAGCGATGGCGCAGATTTGGTCATGGCAGGCGCGGGCAATGACACTGTCACCGGCGGCGACGGCGCTGACACGGTGGTCGGCGGCGCGGGCGATGACACGGTAACCGTGGCCCAAGGCGATAGTGTTTCGGGCGATGACGGCGACGATCTGTTCATCCTTGAAGACCGCGGCGAGAGCGGCACTGGCACGATCACCGTTGATGGCGGCACGGGCAACGAGACCGGCGGCGACACGCTTCAGCTCGGCACAGCTGCCGATCTGTCAACGCTTGTCGCGGTAGATGATGGCTCCGGCAGTTTCTCCGGCTCGGTTACGCTGGATGATGGCTCTACGCTCAACTTTACTGACATTGAAAATATCATCTGTTTTACACCCGGCACCCAAATCGCCACCCCCCAAGGCGCGCGCGCTATTGAGGGTCTGGCGATCGGTGATCTGGTGGTCACACGGGACCACGGGCTTAAGCCAATCCGCTGGATTGGTAAGCGCAAGGTTCCTGCTAGAGGCCGGTTCGCACCTGTTAAGTTGCGCGCCGGCACCTGCGCCGGTCTGGAGCGAGATCTGCTCGTTTCGCCCCAGCACCGGATGCTATTCCAAGGCTACAAGGCCGAGCTGCTGTTTGGCACATCAGAAGTGTTGGTCCCGGCCAAACACCTGATCGACGGCCTTGCTGTCACCCAAGAACAGGGCGGCGAGGTCACCTATATTCACATATTGTTTGACCAGCATGAGGTGATCTATGCCGAAGGCGCGGCAACTGAGAGCTTCCACCCCGGCGAGATCGGGCTTGACGCGGTCACTGCCGAGGCGCGCGAAGAGTTGTTTGCGCTGTTCCCAGAGCTGCGGGCCTTGCCGATGTCATATGGCAAATCAGCCCGCCGCTCACTCCGCGTCAATGAGGCACGATTGATCAGAGCCTTGGACAAATAGCCTGCCCCTGCGGGGGCAGCGGCCTACGAAGGCGGCAGGTTTCAGGCGCTCTTTAGCTGGCCAATTTTGCCGCGCTTAGACCAACCAAGCGCCGCCGCGCCAAAGCTTTCAAACAGCGGTTTGGAAACCGGGTCATTTACCGCGTTCCATTCCGGATGCCACTGCACTGAAATTGCGTAGCCCGGCGCGCCTTCAATATAGATCGCCTCTGGGGTGCCATCTGGTGCCCTGCCATCAATCACCACCCGGCGCCCGGCCTCGTTTATGCCCTGCCCGTGCAGCGAATTGGTCATCACCTTTTGCGCGCCAAATATCCGGTGGAACGGGCCGCCTTCGGTCAAGGTCACCTCGTGGCGCAGGGCGAACTTTTCTTCCAGCGTGCCGTCTGGTGGCATACGGTGGTTGTCGCGGCCCGGCAGATCGCGGATCTCGGGGGAGAGCGAGCCACCCATGGCGACATTGACCTCTTGAAACCCACGGCACACACCAAGAAACGGTTGGCCACGCTCGATACAGGCGCGCACCAGCGGCAGCACGATCTTGTCTCTGGCCCGGTCAAACGCCCCATGCGCCGGGCTCTCGGCCTCGCCGTATTCTTCGGGGTGCACATTGGGCCGCCCGCCGGTGAGTAAGAAGCCGTCGCAACAGTCAAGCAAATCAGCGACATCAAGCAGCGCCGGATCGGCGGGAATGATCAGCGGCACGCAGCCGGCCGCTTGGGCAATAGCTGAAGAGTTCATCTCTCCGCTGCCGTGCACGACATAGGTATCGCTGATCACATGGATATTGCCGATAATGCCAATAACAGGGCGGCTCATACACTCATCTCCATAGCTAGCCTCGCCCAATGCCAAAAAAACAGGCGCAAGCGATATTTACCATATAATAGTGAAGCAAAACTCACATAGCCAGACAGTATTGGTTCTGTTTGACCCCGGCAAAACATTCGTGCCAAGATTTCTTATGCCTGCCAAATTGGCGCAAATACCCTATAGCCTACTCATTAGGCAGGACCGCAAAGGACAAAAATATGGAATTTGACCCCGGCCTATATATCAAGAAAACCAAACGCGCCCTGACCGCGCGCCACGATGTTAAAACCAGCTTTGCGCGGCTGTCAGACCGGGTTGAGCGTGAGATTGACGGGGTGCTGAACGAGATCGCCAAAGGCGGCAGCGCAATACCTGAGATCAGCTTCAAATCGGTTGAAAGCGGCTCAGTCAGTTCGACCCAATCGGCCGAAATCAAACGCAAGGGCTGCGTGATCATTCGCGGAGTGTTCTCAACCCAGCAGGCCGAGAGCTGGAACCAAGAGCTGGGCGAGTATATCGACGAGAACGACTATTACATCTTGGCCAAAGAAAAGGCCGGTATCGACAAATATTTCAGTCAGCTCGATGATGCTGTGCCGCAGATTTTTGGCCTCTATTGGTCGCGCCCGCAGGTCAATGCCCGCCAAGCCGTGACAATGGCGCAGACCAAGCAATATCTTAACAAGCTATGGGATATTTCGGGGCCAATGGGCGCAGAGTTCAACCCAGACCTCGACTATACCTATGCCGACCGCACCCGGCGGCGCCAACCCGGCGACACAACTTTAGGCCTCAGTCCGCACATGGATGCAGGCTCATACGAGCGCTGGCTCGACCCTGCTTATCAGGCGGTTTACGGCGCGGTATTCGATGGCCATTGGGAAGAGTACGACCCGTGGCGCGCCCGCTACCGCACCCAAACCCGAGAATATGACAGCCCGGCTGTCGGCTCAATGTTTCGCACATTTCAGGGCTGGACCGGGCTGACAGAGCAAGGCCCCGGCGGCGGCACGCTGCAGCTGGTCCCCTCCGTTATGTCCATGCCCTATATGCTGCTGCGCGCGCTGCAAGACGACATTGCCGATGATGATCTTTGCGGTGCAGCGCCGGGCCGTGCGCTCAGCGCAGCACCCGAATACCACGCCGACCTGCTGCGCGGGTTGATCACAATCCCAAGCGTCTATCCCGGTGACACAGTCTGGTGGCACACCGACATCATCCACGCCGTTGAGAACGCGAACACTTCAGAAAACTGGGCTAATGTCATCTATATTGGTGCCTCGCCTGCTTGCAAAAAGAACCAAGCCTTTGCCTTGCGCCAGTCTCAGGCATTCTTGTCAGGCAAATCATCGCCAGACTTTGCGCCCGAAGATTATGAGATCGGCTTTAAGAACCGGGCGACGATGGATGACCTGACCGAGCTTGGCCGCAAACAAATGGGCTTTTAACACAACATGGCCACGGGCTGGTTTTCCACCCCGTGGCCAAATTCTCTACCGGCGGCAAGCCAGTCAAGGCGGCGCGCCGCCGCGCCCTTGTGGTGCGGTTAAGCGTCGCCTTTCAGCCCTGCGGCGGCAATGCCCGCCAGCGCCGCTTCAGCGTCATTGTCTGACGTGTCGCCGGTCACACCGACCGCGCCAATAACCGCGCCGTCTGCACCTTTGAGCAGCACGCCGCCCGGCACAGGCACAACCTGCCCGCCAAATGCACCATTCACCGCCGCCATAAAGTAAGCCTGCGCCTCGGCGCGCGCCATCTGCGCTGAGCCCGGCATGCCGAGCATCACCGCGCCATATGCCTTGCCATGGGCAATGGTAAACCGGCCCGGACTGGCACCATCTTCACGCTCAAACGCCTGCACATGGCCACCCGCATCAAGCACGACGACAGAGAGCGGCTTTAGCCCCATCTCGTGGCCCTTTGCCAAAGTACCGGCAATAATTGTCCGCGCTTGCTCTATTGAAACTTTACTCATCGGTTTATCCTTCTTCACTTAAATTACGTGGTTTTTTGGTTGGCTTTCAGCTCAAGACGCCGCGCATGCAGCACCGGCTCGGTATAGCCAGACGGTTGAGCCCGGCCCAAAAACACCAGATCACAGGCGGCTTTATAGGCCACACTGTTATAGTCAGGCGCCATTGGCACATAGAGCGGGTCGCCGGTATTTTGCCGGTCAACCACCGCTGCCATCTTCTCCATCGCCGCGCGCACTTGTGCCTCGCTGACCACGTCGTGATGCAGCCAGTTGGCCAAGGCTTGCGATGATATCCGACAAGTCGCCCTGTCTTCCATCAGCCCGACATCGTTAATGTCTGGCACTTTGGAGCAGCCAACCCCTTGGTCAACCCAGCGCACAACATAGCCAAGAATACCCTGCGCATTGTTTTCAATCTCGCGGGCAATCACCTCGGCTGAAAAGTTGCGCCCGGTGGCGACGGGAATGCTCAGCAGATCATCCATCGTCCCGCGCGGACCGGCTGCGGCCAGCGCGTCTTGCAGGGCCAGCACATCAACATGATGGTAATGCGTCGCATGCAGCGTTGCCGCCGTTGGCGACGGCACCCACGCACAGGTGGCCCCGGCCTTGGGGTGGCCGATCTTGGTCTCAAGCATGGCGTGCATCAGGTCGGGCATGGCCCACATGCCTTTGCCAATCTGCGCGCGGCCCTTTAGCCCACAAGCCAGCCCAATATCAACATTGCGGTCCTCATAAGAGCTGATCCAAGCGCTATCTTTCATCTCGCCCTTGGGCACCATTGGCCCGGCTTCCATCGAAGTATGTATCTCGTCGCCAGTTCGATCAAGGAACCCGGTATTGATAAACGCCACCCGCGACTTGGCCGCTCGCAGACATTCTTTGAGGTTCACCGATGTACGCCGCTCCTCATCCATAATACCGACCTTGATCGTATTGGCAGGCAGGCCAAGTACCGCCTCAACCCGGTCAAATATCTCGCAGGTAAAGGCTACTTCTTCCGGCCCGTGCATCTTCGGTTTCACAATGTAGACCGAACCGCGCACCGAGTTGCCGCCCTCACGGCTGAGGTCATGCATCGCCGCTAAAACGGTGATCATGGCATCCATAATGCCTTCGCCAATCTCTAGCCCATCGCGGTCATGGATTGCCGGGTTGGTCATCAGGTGGCCAACATTGCGCACCAACATCAGCGAGCGGCCTTTGAGGCTGGCGGCAGTCCCGTCAGCCCCTGTATAGGCAATGTCACCGTTAAGCTTGCGGGTAAAAGTCTTGCCGCCCTTGGCGACTTCCTCGGTCAGATCGCCGCGCATCAGCCCCAGCCAGTTGGTATAGGCCAGTACTTTGTCTTCAGCATCGACCGCAGCGACGGAATCTTCGCAGTCCATGATCGTAGACATGGCGGATTCGAGACGAATATCGCTGATCCCAGCTCTGTCAGCCGCGCCAATTATGCTGCTCGGATCTACAATAATTTCGCCATGCATGCCGTTGATCTTGAGGTAAACTTTCAGGTTGTCACCTGCACCACTATGGCCGGAAAACAGCGCGGGATCGGCCAAGGCCGGCACCATGGCGCCGCTGCGGACACTCAGCCCATCAATGTCTGCCCAAGAGCCCTGCGCCAGTGGCGCCACCGCATCCAAATGCGCCCGGCCCCAGGCGATAACCCGCGCCCCGCGCGCCGGATCATAGCCCTTGCCACTGGGCAAATCACCCAGAGCATCTGTGCCATAAAGCGCGTCATATAGGCTGCCCCAGCGCGCATTGGCCGCGTTCAGCGCAAAGCGCGCATTCATGATCGGCACCACAAGCTGCGGGCCGGGGATCGAGGCGATCTCGGGGTCTACGTTGTCGGTCTTAATGCTAAAATTGGCGCCCTCGGGCACCAAATAGCCAATCTCTTTGAGAAAGGCCAAATAGGCTACAGGATCATGCTCTCGGCCTTTGCGGGCAATGTGCCACGCATCAATCTTGGCCTGAATATCCGTGCGCAGCGCCAGAAGCGCGCGGTTCTTGGGGCCCAGATCATGGACCATATCCGAGAACCCGGCCCAAAATGCATCTGCCGCCACGCCAGTGCCCGGCAGCGCTTTATTCTCTATAAATGCCGCCATTTGCGCGGCAATTTTCAACCCAGAGCGCTCAACAATATCAGCCACGGCTAATCCCCTAAAATTGGCAAATTTTTCTGTCTGCTGATCGCTGGCACGGCCAGAATCAGACAGGAAGTTTCCTATAGGAAATTTTTTCGGTTTTGGCAACGCGATCTGCCATTGCGGCCCAACACTGGCCGCCATAGCTTTGGCCAAATGATCATTCGGAGAAGATAATGAGCCCCCACGCGCATGCGCCCATAATTCGCCTCGCCGACTATACCCCGCCCGCCTATCTGGTCGAGACGGTGTCGCTGACATTTAAGCTGGCGCCAAACGCCACCCGCGTTCTTTCGCGCATTCGCTTTGTACCAAACCCGGCCAGCTCAGGCGCATTTTTTCTCAACGGTGAAAACATGCGCCTGATTAGCGCGGCGATTGACGGTGTTGCGGTTGCGCCCGAAATCACAGCGCAAGGGCTGACCTGCCCGGTGCCAGCGGGCGCCTTCACATGGGAGGCCGAGGTCGAGATCGACCCGCAGAGCAACACCGCGCTTAATGGGCTATATATGTCGAACGGTATGTTCTGTAGCCAGTGCGAGGCCGAAGGGTTTCGCCAGATAACCTACTACCCTGACCGCCCCGATGTGATGGCTGTTTTTGATGTCCGCGTTGAGGGCACACTGCCGGTTCTGCTGTCCAATGGCAACCTAACCGACAGCGGCAAAACCGAGGCCGGGGTGAACTGGGCTCAGTGGCACGACCCTTGGCCAAAACCGTCTTATCTCTTTGCGCTGGTGGCCGGTGATCTTGTCGCCGTCAGCGATGCCTTCACCACCAAATCGGGCCGCGACGTGGCGCTCAACATCTATGTTCGCAGTGGCGACGCACAAAGCTGCGCCTATGCAATGGAGGTGCTAAAACGCTCAATGCGCTGGAACGAAGAGACCTATGGCCGCGAATATGACTTGGACATTTTCAACATCGTCGCTGTTGATGACTTCAATATGGGGGCGATGGAGAACAAGGGCTTGAACATTTTCAACTCACGGGCTGTTTTGGCTTCGCCCGATACGGCAACGGATGTTGAATATGCCCGTATTGAGACCATCATCGCGCATGAGTATTTTCACAATTGGACCGGCAACCGGATCACCTGTCGTGACTGGTTTCAGCTGTCGCTAAAAGAGGGGCTAACCGTGTTTCG
>JAESRD010000319.1 GCA_016764835.1 Paracoccaceae bacterium
CGACAACGGCAGCGAATGTGCCCTCTGGCACCGACAAAGTGAGGTTGTCGAGCACGGGCAAGGGGCCGTCGGCTGTTTGGTAGGCGTGAGTTACGCCTTTGATATCTATGAGGTTTTGCATGTTATCCGCAGAGTGGGTGGCCGCGCCCGTTCTTGCCCCTATGGGCCAAGAGCGGGCGCGGCGGTTGCGCTTATTGCAGCATCAGCATGTCAGATGCAGGCAGGAAGGAGTTATCAAAATAGAGCGCGGCATCGGGCTCGTTTTGGAACTCATAGACGGAGCGTGTTTGCTCGATTGCATTGGCCATGCGGGCATCGTCGATGCCACCCAACCCGTGCGTCAGCACGTATTCGGTTAGCACATTGTCAGCGATTGCCATGCCGAGGCGCTCGGTTTCCAGTGCTGCATCAGCGGCTGGGTTGCGCTCGATCAGTGAAGCAATGGCGGTTTCTGGGTCGGCGATCGCATCAGCCCAACCATGGGCAACGGCGCCCAAGAAGCCGGTGACGGCATCTGGGTTGGCGGCGGCGAAATCGGTGTTGACGATGATCGCGTTGCCGTAGAGCGAGACGCCGTAATCGGCCATCAACATCACGGAGATGTCTTCTTCTGGGACGCCAAGCCGCTTGAGGTTAAGCGTTGACGAGAAGGAGAAGCCGGTGACAGCGGCAACCACGCCTTCGGCCAACATTGGCTCGCGTGTCGGGAAGCCAACAGGCTCGACAGTGATGGCGGCCACGTCAATGCCCGTTTCGGCGGCAAAGATGGGGAACTGTGCCCATGCGCCATCTGGCGGTGGGGCGCCAAGGACGCGGCCTTCAAGGTCAGCCGGGGTGGAGACACCCAGCGAATGGCGGCCGACAATGGCAAAAGGTGGCTTGTCATAGATCATCATGATCGCGGTGACGGGCGCGCCGGGGTTTTGGTCGAGAAAGCGCATTAGCGAGTTGATGTCGGCAAAGCCGATGGGAAACGCACCAGTTGCGACCTTTGGGATCGCGTCGAGCGAGCCTGCGCCCTCGGAGATGGTGACCTCAAGCCCGGCATCGGCAAAGTAGCCGCTGTCTAGGGCGACAAAATACGGGGCGGCAGGGCCCTCAAATTTCCAATCAAGTGCGAATGGCATGGATGTTTGGGCGCTGACAGGCAGCGCACATGAAACGGCAACGGCTAGCCCGGCCACCGTTTTGCAGAACATGGTTTTGTAGAACACGGATCGTCCCCCTTTTGATATAAATTGACCAAGCGATTGGCAGATAGAAGAGGGTCATGGTCAACCTCGACCTGACATGCGTGGCACTATCACAGGTGATGCTGCCTGTTTTTTAGGCAGGGTCAAGCATTTTGACTGGTTGTTGCCCGATTCGACGCCATTGGCAGGCGCTATTCGCCAAGTTCAGCTGAAATGGTAAGTGAAGCGCGCAAAGCCTTCATCTGTAAGCGGGGGGCCGGACGGATAGATTTCAATGCGATTTTGCGCCATCTCGGCGCTAAATCTTAGCGCCTGCGGGCTGCTATCAAACCAAGCGCTGGTCTCGGGCAATGATTTGAAGCGCCAAGGCTGCTGCGGCGACAGCCGAACCTGCCCGGCATTGCGGATATAGTCGGTGATGATGGATTGCATGCCCTGCCGGGCTTCGACAATGGGGATGCCATTGCGCAGCATTGAATAGCCGTTGCTACCGCCCGCGCGGTAAGAGTTGGTAATAACAACAACCCGGTCTTCGGGCGCAAGAACCCGGCCCTGATAGGTGATCGGGCCAATGCGTTGCGGCTCGGGAGTGCGCAGCTTGCCGTCGGCGCTGCAATAGGCGGGCAGCGACGGGTCGACCTCGTAAGTAATGCCGTAGATGACATCGTATAAATAGCTGGGCATCGCCATGTCGACCAGCGGCTGGTCATCATGGCCGGGGGTGACCTGCAAGAACAGGCTGGCAGAGCGCTCAAGCCAAAGTCGGACATCGGCAACGGACAGCTCCAACAGCATGATCGTGTTAGGATAGACATACATTTCAATAGCATGGCGCAAAGCGAGCGGACCTGTGGGGATGTCTATATAGTTGGAAGGCCCGCGTTGGCCGCCCGATTTGAGCGGCGATGTGGCGCAAAGCAGAGGCAGTTTGGCGGCATCTGTGCCGGCAATAAGCGGGGCCGCGGCGGCCTGCATGGCGGTCGCGGCGAGCTGCATGGTCAGGTCAGGGGCGACAAAGGAAAAGAACGAATGCAGCGGCTGGGCCGTGCTGCCAATGGGCAGTCTTACGGCGTCGCGGACTTGGTTATGCACCGGCGTGGCCAGCTTTTCGATCTCGGGGTCAATCTTTGCGGCGGTGGCATTGGGTGGCATCACTGGCACGACCTGCGCCTGATGGGCAGTGCAGTGCCATTTGCCGTCTTGGCGGGTTAGGTGCAGATCAATCACACCGAGATGGCTGCCATGGCTACCGGGCATGACCGTTGGCTTGAGATACAACTCACCGATAGTTGGCTCAACCGGACCGGTTGTCTCATAACCGGGGCCTGGAAACACCCGGTGGGTATGGCCACAAATAAGCGCGTCAATCTGCGGCATGGCGGCCAGCGGCACGGCGCTATGCTCCATCCAAGGCTCATATGTGGCGGGGCCAATGCCCGAATGGCACAGGGCGATGATGATTTCGGCACCTTTCTCAACCATTTCAGGTAGATAAGCCCGGGCGGATTCGACGATATCGCGGGTTTTGAGCGCGCCGCGTAGCACATGCCTGTCCCAAAGGGTTAGCTGCGGCGGGGCAAATCCGATGATGCCGATCCGCAAAGGCACGGTGCTGCCATCACCGGTGGTGATCTGTTTATCGACAAGCGCGTAGGGCTTGACCAACAGCGTGTCTTGCAGCGGGTCAGGGCCAAGGGCGGTGGCGATATTGGCCGAAACAATCGGATAATTGGCTTTGCTGATTGAGGCAGCCAGATAGTCTAACCCGAAGTTGAACTCATGATTGCCGAGGGTGGCCCCATCATAGTTGAGCTGGTTCATTGCCAGCGCCATAAGCCCATTTGCCTGACCGGTTTTGGCAAACTCGGTCGCCGAGAAATCAGCCATTGGGTTGCCCTGCAGCACGTCGCCATTATCCAACAGCAGACTGTTGGCGGCGGAATCGCGCCATTCGTTAATAAGCGTGGCGGTGCAGGCAAGACCGGTGCCGGGCTGTGGCCGGTCTGTATAATAGTCCCACGGCATCAGTTGCATATGCAAGTCTGACGTTGCCAAAACCCGCAAATGGGCTTCAGTACAGAGCTCCGAGGGCTGATAGGGACTATTGATGGACACCGGATCGGCCTCGGGGTTAAGCGCTAACACACCTATAGGTTGACTGAAATTGACTGAAAGGTCAAATCATAGCCGCTTGCCGCCTCGTGCATGGCCATGGACGATTGAACAACCGGGGCTGTCATGTCAGGAAACGGGCATGGAAATAGCAGAAACAGTTACATTTGGCGGCTCGCAGCTCGACCGCGCGGCCCAACTGCGCGGTGATAGCGCCGCTTTGGCGGAACTTGCCGCGCTGCCGGGGGCAACGGCGCTGGTTTTTTGGCGTGGCAAAGTGCTGGTGAGCGGCGAAGGCGTTGCGGCAAAACTGGTACGGCTGCCGCTGGGCCATGTTGTGCTGGCCGAGGTCGGTGAGCTGCAAATATTTTTGGGGCGAGAGGGCGCGCAGAGCATCTGGGCTTACGATATTTCGCCATGGCAGCCCGAGGGCGAGGCCCAGATAGGCGATGACACGTTTTTTGACCCCAAAGAACAACCTCACCCCGCGCTTGATGATGCCGCGCGCTTCGTTGATCTACGGGCTGTTTTTGCCGCGCTTACCCCGCGCGAGGCTGAGTTGGCGGCCATGGCGAAAGCACTGATAAGCTGGCATGGCAGCCACGGCTATTGCGCTAAATGTGGGGCCAAAAGCGATGTGGTTCAGGCCGGGTGGCAGCGCCAATGCGCCACCTGCAATACCTCGCATTTTCCGCGCACGGACCCCGTGGTTATCATGCTGATAACACGTGGAAATTCTGTGCTTCTTGGCCGCTCTCCTATGTGGCGCGAGGGCATGTATTCGCTGTTGGCGGGCTTTGTTGAGCCGGGGGAAACCATAGAGGCCGCGGTGCGGCGCGAAGTGCTTGAGGAATCGTCAATCAAGGTCGGCAAAGTCGGCTATTTGGCCAGCCAGCCTTGGCCCTTTCCGGCCTCGATCATGATCGGCTGTGAGGGCGAAGCGCTGAGCGACGAGATCACCATTGATCCGGTTGAGCTGGAAGCGGCAATGTGGGTGAGCCGTGAGCGCATGGCGCTGATATTTGCCGGGCAAGACCCGGAAATCTTGGCGCCTCGCTTTGGGGCGATTGCGCATTTTTTGCTATGGAACTGGCTGGCAGATCGGCTTGACTAGGCCCGCATTGGCCGCAGATTTCATGGTGTGAAAACTGATATGTTGCGGCGGCACCACCTAACTAATGTGACAATTGCGCTGGAAACCCTTTCTTGATTAGTTTTAACCAGACTAGAGGCGGTCTAAACGGCCTAACCACAAAGGGGCATGCGGCTCATGGAGCTTAAAGCACGAAACGATATCGAGGCCCCGATCGGGTATACATTTGATAAGATCACTGATTTTCCCGGATTTGAACGCCAGGCTTTGCGGCGCGGTGCCTATGTGCGCCGTCGTGATACCTTGTCTAAGCCGGGTCTTGGCTCAGCATGGGAGCTAAAGTTTAGCTACCGGGGTAAAGACCGGGTGATGCGGCCGACCATAACCGAGTGGGAAAAGCCCAATGGTTATGTTGTCAAAAGCATATCTGGTGGTCTGGAGATCACGGCAACAATAGACCTAATGCCGCTAACCCCGGCGCGGACGCGGCTGTCGATCACCATTGATATTGTGCCAAAGTCGCTGACAGCGCGGCTGTTGGTGCAATCTTTGCGACTGGCACGCGGCAGCCTGACCAAAAAGCTTGAGGCCCGGCTAAATCGTTTTAGCCGCGATATTGAGGCCCGGTACAGCTAGGAGTCCGGTTACAGCTAGCGCTCAGGGATCAGCTCGCGGCGGCGGGCGGCGGCTGGATAGACACCCAAAATGCGAATCATATCGGTAAAGTGGTCGAGCTCTTCGAGCGCGCGGACCACGTTTTCGTCATCCGGGTGGCCTTCGATTTCGGCATAGAATTGAGTCGCGGTAAAATGACCATCAACCATATAACTTTCGAGCTTGGTGATATTTATACCATTGGTGGCAAAACCGCCCATGGCTTTATACAATGCTGCTGGCAGGTTTTTGACCCGAAAAACCAAACTAGACATCATGCCATACTCACCGCGCCGCGTCCGGTCTTCGTCGCGGGCCATGACGAGGAACCGGGTCGTATTGCGGGCGTGATCCTCAATATGGTGGGCCAGAATATCAAGCCCATAAACCTGCGCCGCCATCTCTGAGGCCAGCGCGCCCTCAGATACATCGCCCAACTCGGCCACGTCGCGGGCGGCGGCGGCATTATCGGCCCAGTTGAGTGTCTTGAGCCCATGCTCGCGCAAGAAACCCCGCGCTTGACCCAATAAAATATACATAGATCGCACTCGTTTCAAATCGTGCATATTTGCGCCGGGCACGGCCAGCAGGTTGATATGCACCCGCACGAATGCCTCGTCGACAATGTGCAAACCGCTGGCTGGCAATAGCTGGTGCACCTCTGCGACCCGGCCAAATGTTGAATTTTCAACACCAATCATGCCCAAATCAGCGGCCCCGTTGCGCACGGCCTCTATTGCATCTTCAAAGCTGGGGCAGGGCAAAGGCGTCATGTTTGGATAGGTTTCAAAGCAGGCCTGATGGCCGTAAGCGCCCAACTCACCTTGGAATGCAATATGTCCGGTCATAAATTATCCACCTTTTTCCTTCTTCTAAGGGGCAATTCGCCGCGCCTCAACACCTTGCGTGAGGCTTGGTAAGCGGTTAGACGAACACGGAACTTCGATCGGGATGGAACACGGCATGTTCGACACAATGACCTCCACCAAAATTCTTGGTGGCCTCTGCGGCACTTTTCTAGTCTTCCTATTGGGCGGCTGGGTTTCAGAGCTTATCTATAGTGGCGGCGGTCATGGTGATGGCCATGCCCAAGCCTATGTTATCCCCGTAGCTGGTGAAGACGGCCATGATGCCGCTCCAGTAGAAGAGGGGCCGGCATTTGAAGAGGTCTATGCTATGGCCGATGCCGCTGCAGGTGAGCGGGTTTTCCGCAATTGCCGCGCCTGCCACTCGCTTGAAGAGGGCAAGAACGGCACAGGGCCGTCGCTCTACGGTGTAGTTGGCCGCAATACTGGCACGCTAGACGGCTTCGATTTCTCGGGCAGCCTTGTTGCTGTGGTTGATGTTTGGACCCCGGAGCAAATAAATGATTTCCTGACCAATCCAAAGAGCTACGCCCCCGGCACGGCCATGGGTTATAACGGTTTGCGCAGCCCAACAGACCGCGCCAATCTTATTGCCTATCTTGACGCGCTTGACGGCTAAACAGGCCAATATCGGCTAAAAGTACAAAATGCGGTGCTGTTGCGCCGCATTTTTTGTGTTCAATCGCCCTGTTCACGGCTTGTTCACACATTCTCAACTTGAATGTATGAGCCTGCCGCAAGTAGCTTAAATTTGATACGAATTTGAGCGAAGCCACGTACCTGACCATACCAGGAGTATGAAATGCCCGCGAAAACGCAAGCACTGCCCGCCCCCAACTGGCGCGTCACCGCGACAGCCGCGCTCTTTATGCTGGGGGGTGTTTTGGCCGCGACGCAGGCAAAAGCCCAAGATGAGGCCACGACAATCTCGCATGGTTATTCGACATTTGGCGAATTGGCGTTGCCCGCTGATTTCGCGCATTTGCCCTATATTAACCCAGATGCACCCAAGGGCGGCGAGATATCTATCTCGACCCGCGGCACGTTTGACCACCTCAACCCTTACGCTACGCAAGACGGCGTGCCGGGGGCGATGGCGAACATCCAGTATGAGCGCCTGTTTTCGAGCACGGCTGATGAGGTGGGCGCATCATATTGCTACCTTTGTATTTCAGTCGAATACCCTGAAGATGTCACTTGGGCGATCTTCCATCTGCGCCATGATCTGACTTTCTCTGACGGCAGCCCGGCCACCGCGCATGATGCGGTCTTCACCCATTATAAGTTTATCGACCAAGGCACGCCGTCTTGGTCGGCGGCTGTCGGTGAAATGATCCCGCTGGTTGAGGCGCTTGATGATTACACCATCAAGTTCACCTTTGGCGAAGGCTTTTCGGCAAATGACACAATAGGGCAGGCTGGCGCGACGCTGATGATGTCACAAGCTTGGTGGGAGTCTCATCCAGACGAGCGGATGGACAAGGCCAGCTTTGAGGTCTCTCCCGGCACCGGGCCGTATATGATCGAAAGCTACGACATAAACGCGCAGATTATCGTTGGCCGGAACCCCAACTTTTGGGGTGCCGATCACCCGCTCAATATCGGGCATAATAACTTTGACAACATACGGATCGAGTACTTCGCCGACACCACAGCGGCATTTGAAGCGTTTAAAGCCGGTGAATTCACCTTTCGCCAAGAAAATTCGTCGCTCAACTGGGCCACGGCCTATGATTTTCCGGCGTTGGAAAACGAATGGGTGATCCGCGATGAGCTGCCCAAGGGCAGCCTGCCAGCGGCGACGGGTTTCGTGTTTAACCTGACCAATGAGCGGTTCCAAGATCTGCGGGTGCGCCAAGCGGTAGCACTGATGTTCAACTTCACCTGGACCAATGAGAGCCTGCAATATGGCCTGTTCGACCAGCGCGAAAGCTTCTGGCAAAACGCCGATATGGCGGCGCAGGGCGTGGCCGAAGGGCTAGAGCTGGAGCTGCTGCAAAGCGTGGCTGAGCTGCTCGATGATCCGACAATCATAACCGGCGAAGTGACGATGCCGCACGTTTCTGGCAGCAATCAGCTTGACCGGGGCAATATGCGCTCGGCTCTGGCACTGCTGGCTGAGGCGGGTTGGAACGTTGATGATGCCGGTGTTCTGCGTAACGAGGCAGGCACACAGTTTGTGATTGAGTTCATGGCCGTGCGGCCTAGTTTTGAGCGTGTGGTGACGCCGTTTGTCGATAACCTCAAACGTCTCGGCATGGATGCCAGCTTTAACCTGATTGATAATGCACAATATACCGAGCGCTACCGCAACTTCGACTTCGATATCCGGTTTGCCTATTGGGTAAACGGGCTGGAAGAAGGCGAAAGCCTCGGCCAGAAATATGGCTCAAGCGGTGTAGGCGACGTGTTCAACCCAGCCCATTACACCAACCCAGCCGTTGACGCGCTGATCCCCCGCGTGAGCGAGGCGACGACCCGCGAAGAAATGGCCGCCGCCGTCCGCGCGATTGACAGGATCATGCGCCACGATCTGTTCATCATCCCGACATGGTATTTGGCCAATTACTGGACCGCTTATTACGACATGTATGAGCACCCGGCAGAGTTGCCGCCCTACGACCTCGGCTACCTAAGTTTCTGGTGGTATAATGCCGAAGCCGGCGAGGCTTTGGTCGCCGCTGGCGCGCTGCGCTAACCGGCGGGGCAGAGGGCCATGGGCGCCTATATTCTGCGGCGTTTGCTGCTCATTATCCCGACTTTGCTCGGGATAATGGTGCTCAACTTCACGCTTATTCAGTTCGTCCCTGGCGGGCCGATTGAGCAGATCATTGCCCGGATGGAGGGCAATGGTGACGTGTTCGAGAACATTTCTGGCGGCAATTCTGACGCTGATCTGGCGGCCGAGAGCGAAGCTGAGTCGAGCTATTATGGCGCGCGCGGCCTGCCGCCTGAGTTTATCGAGCAGCTGGAGCGAGACTTTGGTTTTGATAAGCCACCGCTAGAACGGTTCCTGCTGATGATGGGCAACTACATGCGGTTTGATTTCGGCGAAAGCTGGTTCCGCTCGATCAGCGTATTTGACCTCGTCATGGAAAAAATGCCTGTTTCCATAACCTTAGGTCTCTGGTCAACGCTGATCGCCTATATGGTTTCCATCCCGTTGGGCATCAAAAAGGCGGTCAAAGATGGCAGCGCTTTTGATACATGGACCAGTGGTACGATCATTGTCGCCTATGCGATCCCCGGATTTTTGTTCGCCATTTTGCTGATTGTTTTGTTCGCGGGCGGCTCTTACTGGCGGGTTTTCCCCCTGCGCGGGCTGACCAGTAGTAACTTTGATGAGCTGAGCCAATTTGGTCAAATCAAAGACTATCTTTGGCATATCACTCTGCCGGTTCTGGCCTCGACCATCTCCGGCTTTACCTTCCTGACCTTGCTGACCAAGAACTCCTTCCTCGATGAGATCAAAAAACAATATGCCATAACCGCCCGCGCCAAGGGCCTAAGCGAACGGGCTGTGCTCTACGGCCATGTTTTCCGCAATGCGATGTTGATTGTCATTGCCGGGTTCCCCAGCCTGTTCCTGTCGGTTTTCTTGGGCAGTAGCCTCATAATCGAGACGCTATTCTCGCTCGACGGCCTCGGCCGCATGGGCTTTGAAGCTACGATTGCCCGCGACTATCCCGTTGTTTTCGGCACGCTTTTTGCCTTTTCACTAATCGGACTGGTAGTGGGGATCATTTCTGACCTGATGTATGTTCTGGTTGACCCCCGAATTGATTTTGAGGGCCGTGGATAGATGAGCCAAACAGACACAAAACGCCCCCGGCTTTCGCCGCTCAACCAGCGTCGCTGGCGCAACTTTAAGCGCAACAAGCGTGCGCTTTATTCGCTGATCATCTTCTCATTTCTTTTCTTCCTCAGCCTGTTCGCTGAGTTTCTGGCCAATGATAAGCCAATCATACTGTCGTATCGCGGCGAGCTGCGTGTGCCGGTCTTTTCGTTCTATTCCGAGCGCGATTTTGGCGGCGATTTCCCGACCGAGGCGATCTATTCGGACCCGGAAGTCGAGTGCCTAATTGTCACTGGTGGTTTGGTCGAGTGTTTTGATGACCCCGACGCGCTGATACTTGCCGCCGCCGATGATTCTATAGATATCGAAGGCTTTTCAAGAGGGTGGACCATTTGGCCGCCGATCCCCTATTCGTTTAATACCATCGTTGATGTGCCCGGCGTGGCCCCGGCACCGCCCTCATCGACCAACTATTTGGGCACGGATGACACCAAGCGCGACGTGGTGGCGCGGGTGATCTACGGGTTCCGCTTGTCGATCTTCTATGCGCTGATCTTCACCACGCTGACTTCGGTGATTGGCGTCGTTGCCGGCGCGGTACAGGGCTATTTTGGCGGCGTCACCGACCTTGTTTTCCAGCGATTGTTGGAGATATGGTCCGGCATTCCGTCGCTCTATGTCATCATCATTGTCTTCGCCATTCTGGGCCGAAGTTTCTGGCTACTAATGTTCCTGACCGTCCTCTTCGGCTGGCCGGCGCTTGTCGGCGTCGTTCGGGCAGAGTTCCTGCGGGCGCGCAATTTTGAGTATGTGCGCGCGGCCAAGGCGCTGGGGGTCTCTGACACCACAATCATGTTCCGCCATATGTTGCCCAATGCGATGGTGGCCACGGTCACTCTGCTGCCGTTTCTGGTCACCGGCGCGATCGGCACCCTCGCCGCGCTCGACTTTTTGGGCTACGGTTTGCCGTCATCCTTGCCCAGCCTTGGCGAGCTGACCCAGCAGGCCAAGCAGAACCTGCAAGCGCCGTGGCTCGGCTTCACTGCGTTTTTCACCTTCGCTATCATGTTGTCTTTACTGGTGTTTATCTTTGAGGGTGTGCGTGACGCCTTTGATCCGAGAAAGACATTTGTATGAGCGTGCCGCATTTGCAGATCCGCGACCTCAAGGTCAGTTTCCGTCAAGATGGGGCGATGCTTCCGGCGGTCCGTGGTGTCAGCTTTCATCTTAACAAGGGCGAGACATTGGCCCTGGTCGGCGAAAGTGGCTCTGGCAAATCGGTAACGGCTTTGTCTACGGTGCAGCTGCTGGGTGACAATGCTGAAGTTAGCGGCTCGGTCATTTATAATGGCCAAGAGGTTATTGGTGCCGATGAGAACACGTTGCGCGGGCTGCGCGGCAATGAGATCAGCTTCATTTTTCAAGAGCCGATGACCTCGCTCAACCCGTTGCATACGCTAGAGAAACAGCTTGCCGAATCAATAGAGCTGCATCAGGGCCTGCGCGGCGATGCGGTGCGGGAGCGGGTGCTTGAGCTGCTCAATCGTGTGGGCATTGACCAGCCGGAGAACCGGCTAAAGTCCTATCCGCATCAGCTGTCTGGCGGGCAACGCCAACGGGTGATGATC
>JAESRD010000320.1 GCA_016764835.1 Paracoccaceae bacterium
GCCGCGAAGTGGCGGATGCGTCGGGGCGCGACGTGGTAGTGGCCGGCTCTGTTGGGCCAACGGGCGAGATCATGTCGCCGATGGGCACGCTCACTTACGCGCGCGCTGTCGAGATGTTCCATGAGCAAGCCGAGGGCCTAAAGGCGGGCGGCGCCGATGTGCTTTGGGTGGAGACCATCTCCGCCGCCGAAGAATTTAGGGCCGCCGCCGAAGCCTTTGCCATGGCCGATATGCCATGGTGCGGCACGATGAGTTTTGACACGGCTGGCCGGACGATGATGGGGCTGACCTCATCAGAGCTGGTCAAACTTGTGGCCAAGATCCCCAATAAGCCGCTGGGCTTTGGCGCTAATTGTGGCGTCGGCGCGTCTGACCTGATGCGCACTGTGCTGGGCTTTGCCGCTGCCGGGCCTGAGCTGCCGATCATTGCCAAGGGCAATGCGGGTATCCCCAAATATGTCGATGGCCATATTCACTATGATGGCACGCCAGAGCTGATGGGCGAATATGCTGTGCTGGCCCGTGATGCTGGCGCGCGGATTATTGGCGGCTGTTGTGGCACTATGCCAGAGCACCTGAAAGTCATGCGCGAAACGCTAGAGACCCGCCCGGTTGGGCCACGGCCAACGCTAGACCAGATCGCCACGGCGCTTGGCGGTTATTCATCGGATTCGGACGGGACAGATGGCAAGGGCCCATCGGCATCGCCACGGCGCGGGAAGCGGCGCAAGGTTTAAGCCGGGGGGCGTGATGCCTCGTACATTTGGATGAGCAGTGATCGCCGCGCGTTTGATGCGCGGCGTCGTCGTATTTGGGCTTTAGCCGGGCGTAAGTTTTTTCACGAACAATCCCAAGTCAAAAACGCTTTTTGAAAGTCGCGCGCAAGCAGCGCTTCACGGCTGATTAGGACATTGACGTCGCCAGCATTGCCGACGTTAATTTCATGGTCGTAACCCATATGGAACAAAACGCGGTTCAAATCTTGCCTGTCGCCACAGTCGCGAATGTCTTCCTGTATAAAACTCGGATGCCCGCCAACCCAATGCGTGCCGTATGCCTCAATGATCTTATTCCCACGTTCTTCCCACCCAGCCAACATCGCTTCGACTTCATCATTCTCGCCAAGCCGGTTTTCATAGATTGGATCACTTTCGGCGTAGGGAAGATTTAGAAAATTGCCGGGGGCCATCTGGTGAACAAAGGTCAAGGGTAGCCCAATGCGGCGCGTTTTTAGCGAAAGATCCTTTACCTCTCTGTGCTTCTTTTTCAGCTCAGGCGGTATCTCTAGCATTTTCTCACCGGTCGGGTTTGGCTCCCAACGGATCACACGATCACATTCGCCGCTGTCATTGAGCATCTCGAATGACGTAAAAATCTGCAGAATACCGCTGCTGGGGAAATCCTCTAGTTCGGGCAGGTCGGCAAAATTGATTTGAGCGATCATTTCCATAGGGAATTGCGTTTGGTTGTCACCATGCGGCCAAGTGTGATCATCGCCAATGGCCAGCGCCGGGCCGCCAATGCGGCTCTCACTCGGCGAGAGCGGCGCGCGATTTTGAACTTGCGCCTTTGCCATAGGCAACGTGTCTTTCTCTATCGCCTCCCAAAACCCTTTTGCCTCGGCCAAGGTAATGCGCGGCGCGGCTTCTGCTTCTCGGTCTATTTGCGGCTGCCAAACAAAATATTTTAGCAAATAAATGGCCAAAGCGCTCGCCGATATAATGACAAACATGATTACCAATACGTACATAATAGCTCCTGCGAAAATCTCACTTTAGCTGTTCATATAACACCCAGCCGCGCTGCAATAACCCACTTCAGGGCAAAAAGCCTAAAACAAGCTCAGCTGATCACCCGCCTTTGGTGGCACAGCAAAAAGATCAGCCCGCAGCGGCACCAGATCACGCGCCAGCCCGTTGCGCTTGAGCGCCAGCCTGTAGCGCGCGCGCAAAAGGTCAGCCCACTCGCCCTGCCCGGTCATGCGCTTGCCCCAGTCGGCATCATAGTCAGCGCCGCCATGCAGCTGGCGCACCCGGCCCATGACCCGCTCGGCCCGGTCTGGGCAATGCTCGGCTAGCCAATCTTTGAACAGCTCAGAAACCTCGCGCGGCAGGCGCAGCACAATATAAGACGCCGCAACGGCCCCGGCTTTGGCCGCCGCCTCGATCAGGTTTTCCAACTCGTGGTCTGTTAGGGCCGGGATGATCGGGGCGGCCATGAGGCGCACCGGGATGCCGGCCTCAGACAGCCGGGCTATGGTTTGCAACCGCCGCGCTGGCCCCGGCACACGCGGCTCAAGTGCGCGGCTGAGCTTGCGGTCAAGCGTGGTTATTGAAATGCCTATGCGTGCCAGTCCTTTGGCGGCCATCGGCGCTAGGATATCAATGTCACGCTCTATCAGCGTGCCCTTGGTAACGATTGCTACGGGGTGATTATGCGCGGCCAAAACCTCGAGCAAAGCCCGCATAATCCGCCGTTCTTGCTCAACCGGTTGGTAGGCATCGGTATTGGTGCCAATGGCGATGACCTTTGGCACATAGCCGGGGGCGGCCAGCTCTTTGGCCAGTAGCGCGGCAGCGCCGGGTTTGACGGTGATCTTGGTTTCAAAGTCCAGCCCCGGCGACAGGCCCAGATAGGCGTGGCTCGGCCGGGCAAAACAATAAATGCAACCATGCTCGCAGCCGCGATAAGGGTTGATAGAGCGGTCAAAATACAGGTCAGGCGATGTGTTGCGGCTAATGATCCGACGGGGCTGTTCCTCGTCTATCTGCGTGCGCACAACATTGGTTTCAGCCTCAACATCCCAGCCATCATCGACCTGTTCATAGATAAATTTGTCAAACCGCGTAGCTGGGTTGCTGGCCGCTGCCCGGCCCCGACGCTGCTCTTTGGTCAAAAATCGCTCATTCATGCACAATTGTTAGAACATAAAGAGAACAAATGAAAGCGCCTCATAATCACCACGCAAATTTCCAATTTGACTACGGGGCCTTAGCGTATCAGGCAGGGCACGCGCGCAAAGGCAACAATCGGCAAAACCGACCAAGATGCATAACTTTGATATGTATCCTGTCGGTCACGCCCCGAACATGTCGTTTTTTGCGCAGAACCGAGCAGCCCTGCTGCCACAAATGAACCAGTCGCCGCCGCTAACTGAAAGGCCCATCCGATGTCCGACGAAGATGATATCATCCTGTCCGAACTGAACGACGAAGACCTCGTCGCCCAGATGTATGACGACCTTTATGATGGGCTGAAGGACGAGATCGAGGAATCGGTGCATATTCTGCTGGGCCGCGGCTGGGTGCCTTATAAAGTGCTGACAGAGGCGCTTGTTGGCGGCATGACAATTGTTGGCCATGATTTCCGCGACGGTATTTTGTTTGTGCCAGAAGTGCTGCTGGCTGCAGGGGCAATGAAGGGTGGCATGACCATCCTCAAGCCGCTCTTGGCCGAGACCGGCGCACCGCGCATGGGCCGCATGGTGATTGGCACGGTGAAGGGCGATATCCACGATATTGGCCAGAACCTTGTGACCATGATGATGGAAGGCGCGGGCTTTGAGGTCAAAAACATTGGCATCAATAATGCGGTTGAAAACTACCTTGAGGCGCTGGTTGAGTTCGACGCTGATATCCTCGGCATGTCAGCCCTGCTGACCACCACCATGCCCTATATGAAAATCGTCATCGACACGCTTGTCGAGCAGGGCAAACGCGATGACTATATCGTGCTGGTTGGCGGCGCGCCGCTGAACGAAGAGTTTGGCAATGCGATTGGCGCTGACGCCTATTGCCGCGACGCTGCTGTGGCGGTCGAGACGGCCAAAGAATACATGGCCCGCAAACATAACCAAACCGCGCCTGCCTAAATACCGGCCTCCTAACGCGGTAGATTTTGTGCTATTGCCCCTTATAGTGCGGGGCAATAACCCACATATCTAGCTAAGAGGAGATCGCTATGCCGCTTGACCGTTTTGTGCTCATCATTGTTGTTGTTATGGCCGCGGCCGGGGCCACCATTTGGGTCGGTTCGGTGTTGTTGGCGATGACTGCTCTGCCTTCTATCGCCTCAATTGGTCTGGTTTTGCCGACTTTGCTGGTGGCTTATGTCGCTTGGCGCGTGCTTGCAGACCGGCTCAACAGCGCCGAGGACGACCACTATGATAGAATTGAAAAGTGAAATGATAAGGTTAAAAAGTAAATGCTGACCGTCACTGTAGACACAATAGCCGGGGCCGAAATCATCCAAACTTTGGGCCTCGTGCGCGGGGCCACGGTGCGGGCCAAACATATTGGCACCGATATCGTCGCCGGCTTTCGCAACTTGGTTGGCGGCGAGATCAAATCATATTCGTCATTGTTGGCCGGTGCGCGCGAACAGGCGCTTGACCGGATGATTGAGGATGCGCGTCAGCTCGGCGCTGACGCCGTGATCGGTATGCGTATGGAAACCTCGGCCATCATGGGCGGCGCGTCTGAGATCGTGGCTTACGGCACAGCTGTGCGGCTTGCGGACCATGCTGCCAACTGATGCAAAGCTGACAACCGATGAGATTGCGCTGGCCACAGGC
>JAESRD010000321.1 GCA_016764835.1 Paracoccaceae bacterium
GCAACACGCTGGTGGCCACGATCATGTCCAACCTCGGGCTGGAGAAGTTCTTGCAGAGCAAAGGGTTAAACCTATACCGCACCGCTGTTGGCGACCGTTATGTTGTTGAGGCCATGCGCAAGGGCGGGTTCAACCTTGGCGGCGAGCAGTCGGGCCATATCATCATGTCTGACTATGCGACCACCGGCGACGGGCTGCTGGCCGGCTTGCAGTTTTTGGCGGCAATGATCGAGAGTGGCGCGCCCGCGAGTAAACTGGTCAACCAGTTCGCCAAAGTGCCGCAAATGCTGAAAAATGTGCGCTATGATGCGGGTAAAACCCCGCTTGATGCGCCTGATGTTAAGCAGGCGATAGCTGACGGCGCGGCGCGGCTCAAGGGCAGCGGTCGGCTGGTTATTCGCAAATCGGGCACCGAGCCACTGATCAGGGTGATGGCCGAATGCGACGATGCTGTTTTGCTGGAAAATGTTGTTGATGATATCGTGGCAGCGGTTGAGCTGGCTGCATAGGGAGATGAACATGCGTAAAATATTTGGGGCGGCCATTTTTGTGGTATTTTCTGGTGCGGCCAGTGCCGATATTACAGTGACGTTTGGCGGCGATTGGGACGGGGTCACGGTGCCTGACGGGCAGCAATGTCATTTGCACGGTGGTAACGGGGCGACACCGCCGATCTCGCTGACCGGTTTGCCGGACGGCGCGGCCGTCGTCGTGCTGGAATTTAACGACAAATCCTACCGGCCTCTGTCAGAAAACGGCGGCCATGGTGCCATCGCATTTGACGTGACTGGCATGAGCGCAGAGCTGCCTGCCGTGCCAGAACTGTCAGACGAATTGGGCGATGGGATCCGTGTTCAACATGCGGCGCGCTCGTCGGGGAACTATGCGTCACCGGGCTATCTTGCGCCCTGTTCCGGTGGCCAAGGTAATCGCTATACCGTTGATATAATTGTTAAAAATGCAATTGGTGCGCCACTAGAAACACTGACCGACATTGATATTGGCCGCTACTAGTTTGGTTTGGCGAATGTGGCTTTAAACGTGTCCCATTGGCTGAGTGCTACCCCGCTCAGCACCAAAGCCAAGCTCAAAAGCAAACTGCCGGGCAGGGGCTCGGACAGCACCAATGCGCCGAGCAAGATCGACCATATTGGCACCTGATAATTGGTCAGGCTCATGAAAACCGGCCCGGCTGAGCGGATGACCAAGACCCGCAACAGGTTGGCCATTGCCGTGGGGAACAGGCCCAAAAGCAGCAGCCATGTTGCGGTTTGGGCCGATGGCATTTTGGGTGGGCCTTCAATAATATAGGCGGCTGGGATGACGATGACAGCGCCAATGACCAGCAACCAGCCTGATAGTGCGATCGGGTCAACAGCCGGTAATTTGCGCATATAGACCGACGATATCGCATAGCAGCCAGCAGCGACGATGCAGGCAATGCGGCCGGCAATCTCAAGCTCGCCACCACTGCTGTCAAATGCACGCGCGCCAATCAGCAGCAAAATGCCAATAAATCCGGCGCTAAAGCCCAGCGTCTTGCGCCAGTTTAGCCGCTCGCCGGGGATGAGGAAGTGTGCCATTGGCAGCACCATCAGCGCAACACTGGCCATAGAAACCCCGGCAAAACCCGATGTCACATATTGTTGGCCCCAGCTGAGCAACATGAACGGCACTGCCGTTGAAAGCGCGCCGATTTGCAACAACATGCCCCATGGTTTTGGCGCGTCAGGGTCGGCAAACAGCGGCACACCGCGATAGGCGATGATGGCCAGCATGAGCGATGAAGCGAGGCCAATGCGGGCCGCGGCCAACCAAAACGGGGTGATGCCGCGCAAAGCCATCTCAATGCCCAGAAACGCGCCGCCCCAGGTCAGCCCCAACAGGGCGACCATGATCCAGTTTTTGGCGGTAATTTGCTGTGACATAAGCGGCGTATCTCAAGCTCTGGTGAAAGCGGCCCCAGCATTGGGGCCGCTTTTGTTTCTACATCAAGCTTAGTTCTTGGCTTTGTCGACCATTTTGCCAGCAGAGATCCACGGCATCATTGCCCGCAGCTTCTCGCCAACTTTCTCGATCTGGTGCTCGTCGTTTATCCGACGCGTTGCCTTAAAGAACGGCTGACCAACGGCGTTCTCGACCATGAAGTCACGCACGAATTTACCGGTCTGAATGTCTGTCAGAACCGCCTTCATCCGGGCTTTGGTCTCGTCATATGGCAAGATGCGCGGGCCAGAAACATATTCGCCGTATTCAGCGGTGTTCGAGATCGAATAGTTCATGTTGGCAATGCCGCCTTCATAAATCAGATCAACGATCAGTTTGACCTCATGCAGACACTCGAAATAGGCCATTTCTGGCTCGTAGCCAGCCTCAACAAGCGTCTCAAAGCCCATGCGGATCAACTCAACAACGCCGCCGCAAAGCACGGCCTGCTCGCCGAACAGGTCAGTTTCGCATTCTTGGCGGAAGTTGGTCTCGATGATACCGGAGCGACCGCCACCAATGCCAGAGCAATAGGACAGGCCGATTTCCATGGCTTTGCCGGAGGCGTCGTTTTCAACGGCCACAAGACACGGCACGCCGCCGCCTTTTACATATTCGCCGCGCACAGTGTGGCCCGGGCCTTTTGGTGCCATCATGATGATGTCAACGCCGGCTTTTGGCTCGATCAGGCCGAAATGGATGTTCAAACCGTGGGCAAACGCCATGGCCGCGCCGTCACGGATATTGTCATGCACATATTTCTTATATGTCTCGGCCTGCAGCTCATCGGGCATGGTGAACATGATCAGGTCACACCAAGCGGCGGCCTCGGCAATGCCCATAACTTTCAGGCCTTCGCCTTCGGCTTTGGCGGCAGACGGCGAGCCTTCGCGCAGGGCGACAACAAGGTTCTTAGCGCCACTGTCGCGCAGGTTCAGCGCATGGGCGTGGCCCTGCGAGCCATAGCCCAGAATGGCGACTTTCATGTCTTTGATCAGGTTAACGTCGCAGTCACGGTCATAATATACGCGCATTGGATTCTCCTTGTTGAGTTGGTTGATGCGCATAATGACGGCGCGGGTAGCGATAGCGAGGGTGCATTTGCATATTTTTGCCAAAACTTAGATGTTGTCATGCGTCTATGGGCGTAATACTGAAAAAATCATGCTTGATGACATGGATCGCCGACTGCTGCGGCTTTGGCAAGATGACCCGGACCTAAATATCAGTGATCTCGCCGAGCGGGCAGGGATCAGCCCGACCAAGGCTGGGCGGCGCATTGCCCGGCTGACTGAGGCCGGGGTGATTGCCGGGGTTGAGGCGGTAATCGACTGGCATGCAATGGGCTATGTTGTTGGTGTGTCGCTGCGGGTCACGCTCGACAAAACCGCATCAACGGCGTTCGACGATTTTATTGTCGCCGCGCGAAACATTCCAGAAATCATTGAAATTCAAACATTTCTAGGCCGCGTTGATGTGCGGCTTTCGGTTATCGCCCGCGATTTGGCCCATTATCAAGCGCTGTATCGCAGCCAAATACTGACCCTGCCGCATATCGCCGATATTGAAAGCCTGATGACCCTAACCGTGGTCAAAAACGACGAGGCTCTGCCGATATGATAGCGCTTGATGATATCGACCGCGCATTACTGCGGGCCATGGTCCATGACGCCAGCCGCCCGGCCAGCGAGCTTGGCCGCGACTTGGGCCTGAGCCAGCCGGCCACTTGGCGGCGGATCAAACGGCTGCGCGAGGCTGGGGTGCTCAAAGGCCGTAATCTGCGGCTGAATGCCGAGGCGCTTGGCTTTGGCGTTACGGTGTTTCTCGGTGTTAAGCTGGCGGCAAAAGCCCAAGTGAACCTCGATGATTTTGAGCGCGCGGTCAGCGCCATCCGCGAAGTGCAATTGGTCGAACATGTGCTTGGGCTTTATGATTACCGGCTGCGGGTTGTCGCCCGCGATCTTAGCGATTTTGAGCGGGTCTTGCGCCGCCGGATCATGACCCTGCCGGGTGTCGGTGCGGTAGAGGCCAATGTGCTGTTGTCGCAAGAGCGTCGGCCCGGGCTACTTTAGACAAATGTGAAATACTCTGCCGCCCGGTTTTATGGTTTCGTTGATGTTTACCATAGATTTAGGGCCCATGCAGATGAACTGGAAAATCCGTACGAAGAAACACGTTTGGCTGACAACAGTCTGCGTAACCATGATGACCGAAATCAGCATCAGCGCTATGGTGATGCTGTTTTTTGATAGATCCGAATGGGTCGGGCTGGTGCGCTTCAGCAGCATCGTCTCGGTCTTTGTCGGCATCCCCCTAACTTATGTTATGGCGACCAGCTTCTGCCGCAACAATTTGTTGACGGATGAGCTACGAAGGCTGCTTAACCGCGACCGGCTGACCGACGTCGCAACCCGAGAATACTTTTATAATCAAATGGATGACATGCCAGATGCCTATGGCTCGTCGCTGATGATCGACATCGACTGGTTCAAAAATGTGAACGACACTTACGGCCATCTTTCTGGCGATAAAGTGATCCGCTCGGTTGCCGATGTTTTGTGCCGCTCGACCCGCGAAAAAGATATTGTTTGCCGGTTTGGTGGTGAAGAATTTTTGGTGTTTCTGCATGGTCTCAACCCTGACCAAGCCCATATTGTCGCTGAACGTATGCGCCTAACTGTGGCCGAACAGGTTGTTGACTGCTACGGCACCCCGGTTTCGGTCACTGTCTCAATTGGCGGCTCGCTGAAGGACAGCCTCAAAGGTATTGAAATGGCGATCCAGGAAGCCGACGAGGCTCTGTATATGGCCAAAGCAGCGGGGCGGAACCAGACGGTCTTTAACCCCAATATCAAGAGCGTTGAAAAAATGCTAAACGGAGTTCAAGCTTGACGCCCATTGGCACTACAGGTTTCCGATAAAGGACTTATCCGCAGATAAACAATGCCAAAATGCTCAGATAGGTTTTGCTTTTGCCATGGCCGACGCTTATTCCATTTCCAACAAATATGAGGAATGGACATGAGCAGCACTGTAAATACGGTTGACCCAGATGGGCTGATGGAATTTTCCGTCGTTTTCACTGACCGGTCTCTAAATCATATGTCGGCGCAATTTCAGGGCGTTATGCGTGACATCTCGAACCTACTCAAAGAAGTCTATAACGCTGATCATGTCGCGGTCATTCCCGGCGGTGGCACTTATGCAATGGAAGCCGTCGCCCGCCAGCTGGGCTTTGGCCGCCGCGCGCTTGTCGTGCAAAACGGCTGGTTCTCGTTTCGTTGGAGCCAGATAATGGAAGCTGGCGCCGAGCAACCCGGCTGGCCGGTGCTCAAAGCCCGTCAAGCTGGAAATGAGCCGCAATCGCCCTTTGCCCCTGCGCCCATCGCCGAAGTTGTCGCCGCAATTGCCGAGCATAGGCCCGCCGTGGTCTTCGCCCCGCATGTAGAGACCGCTGCTGGGATCATTCTGCCCGATGATTATATTTCCGCGCTGGCCAAAGCTGCGCATGATGTCGGCGCGCTGTTGGTGCTTGACTGTATTGCCTCTGGCTGCATCTGGATCGACATGAAAGCGCTCGGCGTCGATGTGCTGATTAGTGCGCCGCAAAAGGGCTGGTCATCCACCCCCTGCGCTGGGCTGGTGATGATGAACGACGCGGCTTTGACGCAAGTTCAAGAGCGCCAGTCTGACAGCTTTGCGCTTGATCTGGCCAAATGGCACAGCATCATGGCGGCTTACGAGGGCGGTGGTCACGCCTATCATGCCACTTTGCCAACCGACGGGCTAAAGCAGCTGCGCGACACAATGCTAGAGTGCAAATCCATTGGGTTCGACGAGCTCAAAGCCGCACAATGGCAGCTTGGCGACGGCGTGCGCGCGGCTCTGGCCGATAAGGGCATCCGCTCTGTTGCCGCCGCGGGCTTTGGTGCGCCGGGCGTTGTTGTCAGTTACACGAGTGACGCCGAGGTGCAATCGGGCCGGGCATTTGCCGCCGAAGGCATGCAAATTGCCGCCGGTGTGCCGCTGCGCTGCGGTGAAGGTGATGACTTTAGTACATTCCGTATTGGCTTGTTCGGGCTGGATAAACTGGCTGACCCATCTGCCTGTTTGGCCCGGCTTCAGCCGTTGCTCGACAAGCTGCTCTAACGGCCAGCGCCAAGACCCAGCTTCATGATGCTGTGCCGGAGTGGTGCCGCACCATGAAGCACTTTTATGCCGCTGGCCCGCAGGCTGTGCAAAAACGGCGCAGCGGCAATAGAGCTGCGGTTGAGCGCATCAATGCCGCTCACCCGTAGCCGTACATCTGGCTCGCGTGCCTTGGCAAAAGCGGTGAGCATTTTGTCGCCGCCAAGGCCCGCCGGATCGGCGATTGCGAGATCAAGCAGGCA
>JAESRD010000322.1 GCA_016764835.1 Paracoccaceae bacterium
GATTGTGGCCGGTAATCCGGCCAAGCCGGTGGGGCATATTGATGACTGAGCAGGGTAGCCAAGCACCGATGATCACGGTGGTGATCCTTACACTGAATGAAGAGAAGCATATTCGCCGGGCGATTGGGTCAGTGCGCGGCTTTGCCACTGATGTTTTGGTGGTTGATTCAGGCTCGACAGACAAAACGCGCGACATTGCCCGGGCGCTGGGCGCAAAGGTGCTGGAACATCCGTTTAAGAACTATTCCAGCCAGTTTAACTGGGCACTGGGGCAGGTATCTGCGCAGGCTGACTGGGTCATGCGGCTTGATGCTGATGAGATTGTTTCAGCGGAATTGTCAGGCGAAATTGAGGCTAAGCTGGGCGGGTTTAGCGCCGATATCGCAGGGGTTCATGTGTCGCGGTTTATTGCTTTTCGGGGGCGGCGGATCAAATATGGCGGGCTGTTTCCGGTGCAGGTAATTCGGTTGTTTCGCAATGGGCGCGGCCATTGCGAGGACCGTTGGATGGATGAGCATATCATCATCGACGGGCAGGCGGCCGCGGTTTCGGGCGCGTTGCTTGACGATAATCTAAACTCGGTGACTTGGTGGACTGACAAGCATAATAGTTATGCCAGCCGCGAGGCGGTAGACCTGCTGAACCTCGAATATCACTTTGCCGAGCAAGAGACTGTGGCCGAGCTGAAGGGCGGCGGCCAAGCTGGCCTGAAGCGGTGGATTAAAGAACACATCTATGCGCGGCTGCCAGGAGGGCTGCGCGCGGGCCTGTACTTTATCTACCGGTTCATTTTTAGGCTGGGGTTTCTTGACGGGCGCGAAGGCCGGTCGTTTCATTTCCTGCAAGGGTTTTGGTATCGCTATCTTGTTGACGTAAAAGTCAGCGAGGTGCGGGCGGTTATGAAAGCCGGTGATGTGGATATTCGCGAGGCGATCAGACAAGTGACCGGGATTTCCCTAGACGATGCAACACAACATGACAAAGAGGCCCGCCGTGACCAGACTATATGACAGCCGCAAACGGATACTTGTAACCGGCGGCGCGGGTTTCATTGGCTCGCATCTATGCGACCGGCTGATGGCGGCGGGGCATGATGTGCTGTGCCTTGATAATTTGTTTACCGGGTCTAAGCGCAATATCGAGCATCTGATCGGCGACCCTCGGTTTGAGTTTATCAGGCATGACGTGACCTTTCCGCTCTATGTTGAGGTCGATGAGATCTATAATCTGGCCTGTCCGGCGAGCCCGGTGCATTACCAACATGATCCGGTGCAGACGACCAAGACCAGCGTGCATGGGGCGATCAACATGTTGGGGCTGGCAAAGCGGCTGGGGGCCAAGATTTTGCAGGCCTCAACCAGCGAGGTTTATGGCGACCCTGACCAGCATCCGCAGCGCGAAGAATATTGGGGTAATGTGAACCCGATTGGCCCGCGCTCTTGTTATGACGAGGGTAAACGCTGCGCAGAGACGCTGTTCTTTGACTACCACCGCCAGCACGGGCTGGAGATAAAGGTTATGCGGATTTTTAACACCTATGGGCCGCGTATGCACCATGCCGATGGGCGGGTCGTGTCCAACTTTATTGTCCAGTCATTGCTTGGCAAGCCGATCACCATTTATGGTGATGGCAGCCAGACGCGGTCGTTCTGCTATGTCGATGATCTGGTCGACGGAATGGTGACGCTGATGGGCACTGGGCCTGATGTGACGGGACCGATCAACATTGGCAACCCGTCTGAGTTTACCATTCTTGAGTTGGCTGAGCAGGTGGTGGCACAGACAGGCAAAGAGCAGGGCATTGAGCGGCTGCCTTTGCCCGAGGATGATCCGCGCCAGCGGCGGCCTGATATTACACTGGCCAAAGAGACGCTTGGCTGGGAACCAAATATTGAGCTAAAAGAAGGGCTTGAGAAGACAATCAGCTATTTTCGTCAGCGCTTGTCGGAGCTTGAACTTGCAGAATGACCTGACCATATCGGTGGTGACGGCGGTTTATAACCGGGCCGACACGATTGGCGCTTCGCTGCAATCGTTGGCGGCGCAGGACTACGCCAATGTCGAACATGTGGTGCAGGATGGCGGGTCTAGCGACGGCACGCTGGATATTTTGCGCGGCTGGGACAGCGGGCCAAAGATCAGCCTGCAAAGTGCTGCTGATGGCGGCATTTACGATGCGATCAACAAGGGAATTGCGCGGGCGACGGGCGATGTGATTGGGCTGTTGCATTCGGATGATGAGCTTGCCGGGCGTGGCGTGCTGAGCAGGGTGGCGCAGGCGTTTGAGGTGCCGACCGTGATGGCTGTGTATGGCGATCTGCAATATGTGGCTGCTGACGGTTCAGGGCGTGTGCTGCGGCATTGGACCTCTGGAGAATTTTCGCCGCAAAAGCTGCGGCGTGGTTGGATGCCGCCGCATCCGACACTGTATATGCGCGCTTCGGTTTTTGCGGATCAGGGCAGCTACGACACCAGCTACCGGATTGCGGCGGATTATGAGGCAATGTTGCGCTGGTTTGGCCGGGGTGGCCTTCGCCCTGCTTATATCCCCGAAGTGCTGGTGCGGATGCGGGTTGGCGGCGAGAGCAACCGCTCGGTGAAGCAGATCATTACCAAAAGCCGCGAAGACCTGCGGGCTTTGCGCAGCACCGGCACGGGCGGCATTGGCGCATTGGCTTGGAAGAACATTTCTAAGCTTCCGCAATTTTTCAACAAATCATCGGCGGGCACATGAGCAAAACGGCTTTCATCACCGGGGTTACCGGGCAAGACGGATCATATCTGGCAGAGTTGTTACTTGAAAAGGGCTATGAGGTTCATGGGCTTAAGCGGCGGGCATCGTCGTTTAACACCGCGCGGATTGACCATATATATGAAGACCCGCACGTGGCGGGCGGCCGGTTTCGGCTGCATTATGGCGACCTGACGGACACGTCTAATCTGATGCGGCTGATGTCCGAAATCAGGCCTGATGAGGTCTATAATCTTGGGGCGCAGAGCCATGTAGCGGTCAGTTTTGAAGCGCCTGAATATACGGCCGATGTTGACGGCATAGGCACGTTGCGGCTGCTGGAGGCGATCCGGTTTTTGGGGCTTGAAAAGACGACACGGTTTTATCAGGCATCGACATCGGAGCTTTACGGATTGGTGCAAGAATCGCCGCAAACCGAGACGACGCCGTTTCATCCGCGTAGCCCCTACGGCGTGGCCAAACTCTATGCCTATTGGATTGCTGTAAACTACCGCGAGGCCTACGGCATGTATGCTTGCAACGGCATATTGTTTAACCATGAAAGCCCGCGCCGAGGCGAGACCTTTGTGACCCGCAAGATCACCCGCGGGCTGGCCAATATTGCACTGGGGCAGGAGCCTTGTCTTTATATGGGTAATATCAGTGCTTTGCGCGACTGGGGCCATGCCAAAGACTATGTGAAAATGCAATGGCTGATGTTGCAGCAGGACGCGCCTGAGGATTATGTGATTGCCACTGGCAAGCAGCATAGTGTGCGGGGGTTTATCACTTGGGCGGCTGAGGATTTGGGGATTGGTCTGCGGTTTGAAGGTGAGGGGCTGGACGAGCGGGCGATTGTTGACACTGTGAGTGGTGATCTGGCGCCCGCGTTGAAACCCGGTCAGACGATTATGCGGATTGACCCGCGCTATTTTAGGCCCGCTGAGGTTGAGACGCTGCTGGGGGATCCATCAAAGGCCAAGCGCCAGCTGGGCTGGGAACCGGAGATAACCGCCCGCGCAATGTGTGCACGGATGGTGGCAGAGGATCACAAGACGGCACGGCGTCACGCGCTTTTGAAAAGCCACGGGCTGGAGCTGCCGCTTTCGGCGGAGTGAAATAGGGGAGGGGCGGTTATGAAAGAAATAAATAGTATTTCGGGCTACGCATTTGCCAGCGCAGCGCATTCTCATGCCCATAGCTACTTGCTGCCTTATATTGATGTGGCAATGGCCAAAGAGCAGCAGAGGTTGCAGGGGCTGCAAGAACCGCCGCGGCTTTTTGATCTTGGCTGCGGGAATGGCAGTGTTGCCGCCCATTATGCACGGGCAGGCTGGCAAATAACCGGTGTTGATCCGTCAGAGGACGGTATTGCCCAGGCGCAAAGGGCTTTTGGTGATCTCGACCTTGGTGTCGGCTCGGCCTATGAAGATCTGGAAGACCGTTTTGGGCGGTTTCCTTTGGTGATCAGCCTCGAAGTTGTTGAGCATGTCTATGCGCCGCGCGATTATGCAAAAACCTTGTTCTCATTGGTTGAGCCGGGCGGGCTTGCCATTGTTTCAACGCCGTATCATGGCTATGTGAAAAATGTGGCACTTGCCGTAACTGGCAAGCTAGACAACCATTTTACGGCATTATGGGCGCATGGTCATATCAAGTTCTGGTCGATGAAAACGCTGGGCACTCTGTTAAAAGATGCAGGCTTTGAGGAGCCGAGTTTCGGCCGGGTTGGGCGTATTCCTCCTTTTGCCAAATCAATGATCGCCTTTGCGCGCCGACCGGTGCAGGGCTAGAGCGGAGCGCATGGGCCAAAAAAAACGTATATTCCTTGCCGGCCATCGCGGGCTTGTTGGCGGCGCGCTTTTGCGCCAACTTTTGGCGCGTGGTGATGCGGATGTGATCTTGCGCACCAGCGCTGAGCTGGACCTGCGCGACCAAGCAGCGGTACGCGCATTTATGCGCCAAGAACGGCCAGATGCGGTAATCTTGGCGGCGGCCAAAGTTGGTGGAATACTAGCAAACAACACTTACCCGGCTGATTTTATTCAAGATAATTTGCTCATACAGTGCAATACTATTGGCGAGGCCTTTGGCGCGGGTGTGCGCGAGCTGTTGTTTTTGGGCTCGTCGTGCATCTATCCGCGTTTGGCGGAGCAGCCGATGCGCGAGGACAGTTTGCTGACCGGGACGCTGGAGCCGACAAATGAGCCTTATGCGATTGCCAAGATTGCAGGGATCAAGCTTTGCGAAAGTTATAACCGGCAGCATGGCACCGATTACCGCGCGGTGATGCCGACCAACCTTTACGGGCCGGGCGACAACTTTCATCCTGAGCATAGCCATGTTCTGCCTGCTCTGATCCGGCGGTTTCATGAGGCTTCGCAGAGCGGCGCGGCAGAAGTTGTGATCTGGGGCAGCGGGACGCCTAAGCGCGAATTCTTGCATGTTGATGACATGGCCGCCGCGTCGCTTTTTGTCATGGATTTGGACCGCGAGACTTACGCTGCCAATACAGAGCCGATGCTTAGCCATATCAATGTTGGCACCGGGAAGGACATTTCAATTGCACAATTGGCGCATATGGTTGCCGAAATTGCGGGCTATAGCGGGCGCATCGTCTTTGACAAGACAATACCAGACGGGGCGCCGCGCAAGCTGATGAATGTGTCTCGGCTGGATAATATGGGATGGCATGCGTCGATTGACCTCGCGATTGGGCTGGCGCAGACCTACCAGTGGTATTTAGAACAACCCGGAACGAAAATCCGGGATTAGTATGTGAGTTACAGAGGCTGATCATGAAAATAGCAGTTGCCGGTATCGGCTATGTCGGGCTGTCAAACGCCTTGCTTTTGTCCCAAAATCACGAAGTTGTTGCACTTGATCTGTCTGAAGACCGGGTCAATATGATCAATGCGCGCAAAAGCCCGATCATTGATGTTGATATTGAAGATTGGTTTACCAATCGCGACCTGAACTTGCGCGCGACCCTTGACCCGGTTGATGCTTATAGCGACGCTGATTTTGTGATCATCGCCACGCCGACCAACTATGATGTTGAAACATCGCGGTTTGACACCGCATCGGTTGAGGCGGTGATAGAGCTGGCGGGCAAGCTGGCACCAAAGGCGACGATTGTGGTTAAATCGACCATTCCGGTTGGGTTTATCGCCAGTATTCGGGCGCGTTTTGGCCGCGACAAAATAATGTTCAGTCCTGAGTTTTTGCGCGAAGGCCGTGCTTTGCATGACAATTTGCACCCGTCGCGCATTGTTGTTGGCGACAAGACCGAGGCCGCGCACCGCTTTGCGGCTTTGTTGGTTGAGGGCTCGCAGGAAGACGAGGTTCCGACATTGTTTACCGAGCCGTCTGAGGCTGAGGCGATTAAGCTATTTGCCAATACGTATCTGGCGATGCGGGTTGCGTTCTTTAACGAGCTGGACAGTTACGCGCTGGCCTTTGATCTAGATCCAAGGGAAATTATCGAAGGCGTTTGCCTCGACCCACGCGTGGGCTCTGGCTATAATAATCCGTCATTTGGCTATGGTGGCTATTGTCTGCCCAAAGATACCAAACAGCTTTTGGCCAACTATTCTGATGTGCCACAAAACCTGATGCGGGCGATTGTTGATGCCAACCGGACCCGGAAGGACTTCCTCTCTGACCAGATTGTGCGGCGTAAACCGCGCGTTGTCGGCATTTACAGGTTGGTGATGAAGGCCGGTAGCGACAATTTCCGCCAAAGCTCTATTCAGGGCATTATGAAGCGGATCAAATCCAAAGGGATTGAGGTCGTTGTCTATGAACCTGAGCTGAATGATCAGGAGTTTTTCCGGTCTGAAGTGATTACTGACTTGGCCGACTTTAAACAGCGCTCCGATTTGATCTTGGCAAACCGTCATTCTGTTGAGCTGGATGATGTCAGCGAAAAGGTCTTTACCCGCGATCTTTTTGGCGCTGATTAGCGCCGGAGGTCTGAGGCACTGGAAAATGCATTTTTCATTGCCTCAAAGCTCGGCTGGTGGCTGCTAAAACCCAAACATCTGTTCTTTCTCGGGCTAGCTTTGGCCTTGCTCCTGGTGCTGCGCGGGCGGTTTCGCGCGGCCACCTATCTGGGCGGGATAATTTGCGCTTTGGCACTTAGCATCGCCGCGACACCGCTGAGCGACTGGTTGCTTAACGGGCTAGAACGCCAATATGCGGCTGGGCCTGTGCTGGTGGCCCCGGCCGGAATAATCATTCTTGGGGGCATGGAGGTGAGCCTTGATGCTGCTGAATGGCAGCAAATAGTTGAGCGTAATGAGGCGGGGCGCTTTACCGCTGGTCTGGAGCTGGCACATCGGTTTGAGCAGGCCAGATTGCTTTACACCGGCTATGATGAGGCGCGCGCCGCGCCGCAGGGAGCGGTAAGCACGGCTGAGATTATGCATGAATTCTTTGTTTTGCATGGCGTTGCTGCTGAGCGGTTGACCATAGAGGTTGATGCACGCAACACCTACGAGAACGCCACTTTGCTTTATGACATGGTGCAACCAAGCGGCGATGACCCGTGGATATTGGTCACCAGCGCCTTTCATATGGGCCGGGCCATGCGCAGTTTTGAACGCGCTGGTTGGCAGAATGTTACCGCCTATCCTGTTGATTTTTATGACAATCGAATGGAGACAGGTCTGGCTTGGGATCTGCATGCTGGGCTCGGCACGCTGACTTTGGCCTTGCGCGAATATTTGGGAGTTGCGGTTTATTGGCTGTCGGGCCGCTAGACGGTTTGTTGCGCCCGGTTGGCCTGTGCCGAGCGGGGCGGCTGCAATTGGTAAACCCCGTAAGGTTTAATCCTTTAGGCCTGCCGCCCATGCGAGCGGTGCAAAATTCAGAGGATCTGACATGGCCGACAACTTCCGACATTTCACCCAAAGCCTGAACGCGCCTGCCAGCACGCATCGCGCTGTCACCCCAGATGACAATAATGATCTGGATCCGATCCCACGGGCGATATTTTGTGCGGCCGATGGCACCGCCGTTATCGTCGACCGGCTTGGCAACCAGTTGAGCTACACGCTCACTTCGGGTCAAGTTTTACCGTTTCGTGCCCACCGCGTCATGGCGACGGGCACCAGCGCTACGCTTATTGCTTGGGAGTAACCATATGCAGATTGGTCTGGGGCTCGGCCCGCTTTATGCAACAAAAGTTAGCCAAAGTGTCGTCTTCGACCCTGCCAGTCTCTTTGTGAGTGGCGGGGGGGGCGCATTGTTTGATCCGTCAGATATGGCGACATTATACCAAGATGCGATGGGCATTTTGCCTGTTGGTGCGGTTGGTCAGCCTGTTGGCCTTATGCTCGATAAATCGAGCTGGGGCGGGCAGGGACCTGGCGCTGTGCTGACCGCGAAGTTCGGCATTTCAACCATGTACCGGGGGCTTGAGGGCCCGTTTGATTACTATGTTGATGCCGGTGCTGGCTCAGACGCCAATGATGGGCTGAGCGCTGGTGCGGCTTGGGCCAGTTTGGAGAGCAAGCTGACTGTGGGCATTCTTACGGCTGCCACCACGACGCGGGTTCTGATCAAGGCTGGCACCTATACGGATCAGGCGATTGCGATCCTGAGCAGCCCGCCTGCGGGGGCGGTGCTTGAGCTGGTCTTTGAGCCCGGCTGCGTGGTGAATTACACGCTTGGCACCAATAAAAGTGCGACCGATGCCAGCGCGGGTGCGATGATACGCATCTATGGCAACGGGCTGCACATTACCGGGTTTAACGCCGGTACTGGCAACGGCATTGGTTGTTCTGACGGCACGATTGAGGCCTATGATTGCGAAATTAGCAACTGTGTTGACGGGATTTCGGCGCATGGTACGGGCATGGCGCGGGCCTATGATTGTGTGTTTCGTGACTGCACTAAATATGCGTTTGTGCATGTCGGCAGCTCAACATCCGAGCATTATCGGTGCCAGTTTGATGATAGCGGTGCTACCGCGTCGCAGGGTGTTGGCGCGCTGACCGGCACGAGTTGTACGGCGCTGTTTGAAGATTGTGTGTTTTTGGCGCAACCGGCCAAAACCCGGATCAGCTTTAACGCGTCAACGCTGACGCGGTGTCAGCTGGGCACATTGACCCAGCGGGTTGAGCTGGTCGCGGCGGCGGGCTCCGCGACGCAGGTTACGGCAAGTTTTGTCAACGCCAATCAGGATGCAAATTCTGTTTTGACGTTTGACGAATGCTACGGATTTTTGACATTCCGTCAGCGCGGGCCGGGCGCTATTACGGTGCGCAACTGCGTTATTGCGGGGCCAGCGACGGGGCTGAACGAGTTTATTCGTGTCAATTTTGATCCCGGTGTTGGGGCAAACTTTACCATTGAGGATAACATCTTCACTGGTGCGTGGAACTTTATCTATGTTGACGCGGCCAATGCCGGATATATGGCGGCGGCGGGCAGCACATTTGCCAATAACATTCTGAGCGACGGCAAGGCATTCGACGCTGATTTGATCAGCGCTGGGGTGTCGATTAGTGGTACTATTTACGCCGATCCACTGGTTGGGAGTGCGGACACGCTGCTGATGGCTGACTATGTCTTTGGTGTCGGTTCACCCGCTATTGGCGCGGGCACCAGTGCTGATATTGGCTTTAGCACTGGCATTGAGCGGATAGTTCAGCAGGTGCGTGGGCCAGATGGTGTACCGGGAGCGCATGCCGTGCAGATTGGCGCGGGGCTGCGGCCGCTTTACCAATCTGGTGGCGGGCTGAGCTGGTTGGCGTTTGACCAGACCGATGACTTGTTGAGCGCAGAAATGCCGGATCTTGGCAGTGCCGCGGTTGAAGCGCATGGCAATGCGTCTGGTGCAAATGTGGCGACCGGGCTGAGCATCGGCGCGGGCAGCAGAGCGCTGCCTGCCCCACCCCAGCTATATGCCTATGTTGCGACAGAAGGACCGCTCGATGGGCCGAGCATCACCGGGATAAACACTTGGTTGGCGCAAAAGTCAGGGCAGTAGTCTGGTATCCGGCCGCATGATAAGCGATTATGCGGCCGGAATGACCGAAGGCTTGCCCGATGACACGGCTGACAGATCTTATTGCGCCGGTGATACGGCGCTTTTTACCGCCTAAATTTACAGCAGAGTTACGCCCGGGTGAAAAGCTGGCTGTGATTGGCGATGTTCATGGCTGCACCACTGAGCTTGTGGCGCTGCTTGACACCCTAAAAAGCGAAGCGCCTGAGCATCAGATTGTATTTGTCGGCGATTATGTTGACCGGGGCGAAGACAGCGCCGGGGTTCTGGCTTTGCTGTTTGAACAACCCGACTTCATTTGCCTGATGGGAAATCACGAAGTCATGTGTCTTGAGTTTTTGGACCAGCCAGAAGACCGCGGTCGCCGCTGGCTGCGCAATGGCGGGCTGCAAACGCTGAGCAGCTACGGGATAGGAAATATTTCTGACATTGCCAGCCCAGACAAGCTGCTTGCCGCGCGCGATGCGTTGGCGGCGGCGATGGGGGCGCCGCTGATCGCTTGGATGCGAGATTTGCCATATCAATGGAAAAGCGGAAATATCTGCATCACTCATGCCGGTGCTGATCCTGATCTGGCAATGTATCAGCAGGCGCAGAGGTCACTGATATGGGGCCATCCCAAGTTTACCACAAGAGCGCGGGGCGACGGGCTATGGGTTGTGCATGGTCATGTTATCCAGCCTGAGGCTAGTGCAATTGACGGCCGGATTGGTGTTGATACTGGTGCATTTGCCACGGGCAGGCTGAGCGCAGCACTGATTGATGATGCCGCGTTGCGCTTTTGCACGTCCTGATTGAAAAATAAATTATAGCCCTGTATTGTCGGAAATTTCGGCGTAATACCAATGCGATGGCACGTTTGTTTCGAAATACCGGCCTCGTCGGACTTTGCGTTGCGCTGATTGCGCCAGGTTTTGTAGCTTTTCAAGCACAGGCCCAAAATGTGACGGCGGAAAGCACCGGATTGCGGGCACCGGTATCATATAATACTTACGGCGTTCCGGGGCTGATCGACATGCCCAGCGGCCGCTCGGCCCCTGACGGCGAAGTCGCCCTGACCTACAGTCATTTTCAGAACACCACGCGCGACACGCTGACCTTTCAGATGACGCCGCGCTTGTCGGGCAGTTTTCGCTATTCGCTGCTGCATGACATTCGCCCCGATGGCGGCGACACACTTTACGACTATGTATTTGATCGCAGCTTCTCGCTCAAATACCTGTTGGTTGAAGAGGGCACATACGTGCCGGCGATCTCGGTTGGGGTGAACGACTTTCTCGGCACCAGCTTCTTTAGCTCTGAATATGTCGCGGCAACCAAGTCTGTTGGTCGCGGTATTCAGGTAACCCTTGGTCTTGGTTGGGGGCGGCTGGGCACGGTAAACGGCTTTGATAATCCGCTGAGTTTCTTGGGCGACGGCTGGGACACGCGCGGCGCACGCTCGCAAACCGCGACCGGCGGGCAAATCGACACAAGCAATCTGTTTCACGGCGATGCGGCTTTGTTCGGCGGGATCGAATGGCAGGCCACTGAGCGGCTGCGTTTTGTCGCCGAATATTCATCAGATGCTTATCCGCATGAAGATGGTTCGGCCTTTGACGTAAACGCCCCGTTTAATATTGGCGCGTCTTATGCGGCGACCGACAGGCTGACTGTCAGTGCCAACTACCTTTATGGCTCAGAGCTGGGCTTTCAGCTGACATATGCGCTCAACCCCGATATTCCGCCGATGGGGCCGGGGCTGCGTGTGTCGCCGCTGCCGGTGCGCCGGGCCGCAGACTTTGTTGGCGGGCGCAGTATCGGCGCTGTGCGGTCGAATACTGAGGCGGCGATGGAAGGCCAGGGCATTGCTTTGCACGGGCTACGCATGGGCGGGGCGCGCGCACGGGTTGAGATTGAAAACACATCCTATCCGGCAACGGCGCAGGCGGTGGGCCGGGCGGCGCGGATATTGACGCGAACTTTGCCTGAAAATATCGAAGAATTTGAGATCATTGTTATGTCGCAAGGCGTGGCTATTACATCGGTGGTGCTTAGCCGTCGCGATCTTGAAAGTCTGGAGAACGATGTAGATGGCGCATGGGCCAGCTATGCCCGCGCTCAGATTAGCGGTGTGACGGGCATGGCCGAGCCACTGCCGGGGCTATATCCGCAGCTGCATTACGGCATAGCCCCCTATATTGCGCCGAGCTTCTTTGACCCCGACCAGCCACTGCGCGCTGACCTTGGCGTTGATATTTACGCCGATTATCGCCCCCGGCCGGGGCTGAACATCTCGGGCGCTATCCGCCAGCGGATTGTTGGCACGCTTGACCAATCAACCCGCGTCTCAGACTCGATCCTGCCGCATGTGCGCAGCGACTCGAACCTTTATGATGGCGGCGGCGGTACGACCATTCCGCGCCTCACGGCGGCGTATTACTTCCGCCCCGGACAAGAGCTCTTTGGCCGGGTAACAGTTGGCTATCTTGAACCAATGTTTGCAGGCGCTTCGGCTGAGCTATTATGGAAACCAAATGACAGCCGGTTCGCTGTTGGCGCAGAGCTGAACTATGCCCACCAGCGTGACTTTGACCAGCTGTTTGGTCTGCAAGACTATAACATCGTTAACGGCCATATCTCGGGCTATTGGGATATGGGGCGCGGCTATCACGGCCAGCTCGATGTTGGCCGCTACTTGGCGGGCGATTGGGGCGGCACCTTGTCGCTCGACCGCGAGTTTGAAAGCGGCTGGCGGCTGGGCGCTTTTGCAACACTTACCGATGTACCATTTGATGATTTTGGCGAGGGCGCGTTTGACAAAGGTATCCGGGTGACGGTGCCTGTCAGCTGGATCAACGGCCAGCCGACGCAGACCAGCTCAAACATTACCCTGCGCCCAGTGTGGCGCGACGGCGGCGCGCGGCTTAATGTTGACGGGCGGCTTTATGAAACTGTGCGCCAGTCACAAGAACCGGCTTTGTTCGATAGCTGGGGCAGGTTCTGGCAATGACCCGCTTTGTTGGCATATTGACGGCAGCAACTTTGTTGCTCACCGGCTGTAGCGGCGGGCTGAGCCAACTGACAGACACGCTGTTTGGCCGCGATGTGCCTGCAAACAACGCCCGCGCCAGCCTAACCCGCGCGCAAATTGACGGGGCAGGCCGCTTGCTGTTGCTGGCCGAATTGCCCGAGCTGGGCCTGTCAGCGACGCTGGCGCAGGTGGCGCATAATGGCGCGGTTGAGGTTTGGACCACCGCTGACGGGGTCACGCTTTCGCTCAACAATGGTGTCTTGGTGGCCACGCGGGCCTTGGGCTACGATCTGATTTCGGCTGATGTGTCAGGCACATTGGCCGCTCTAAACGGCGGGGGTGGCGCAGATTACCCCCGTATTCACTCTTACCTTGGCGGTAATGGCCAAACGGTATTTCGATCATTCATATGCTCATTATCAGCCCCCGTGGCTGAGAGCTTTGTCAGTTTTGAGCGGCAGCGGCAGACACACCGCTATACGGAAACGTGCCACTCAAGCGACGTTATGATTGAAAACACCTATTGGCTTGGTCATGAAGGGGCAATGTGGCGCGCGCGCCAATGGGTCGGCCCTGAAATTGGCTACTTGACGACCGAAAAACTATAAAACGCAAAAGGGCCGCAAAGTGCCCATTGCGTGAGGCAGAACAGATCAGGCTTGGCCTGAGAGCAGAGGATTAACCATGCGCAGGATATCAGCGATCCGGGCGGGGCTTGTTAGCACCGCACTTGGTCTTGCGGGCTGCGGGCTGACATACTTCAGCCCCACCGTTAGCCAACAGGCTCAGGGGCTTGACGTGCGCGTTATGCCGATCACCCGTGAGAACATTATTCTGGCCAACCGCCAAGCCTATACACCGCGCAATTTGCCGGGCTACTTTAGTCAGGTCACGGGCGGCGGCAATCTGCGCGGCACCAGTACGTTGCCACCGGCGCCGCAAGTGCCAGATGTGCAGGTTGGCAGGCTAGAGCTGCGGCCGCCGCCTAATGGCGCTGGTGGGCCGTACCGTATTGGCATTGGCGATGTTGTGCGGCTGGCGACGCGGGTGGCCACTGTCAGCCCAGATGCATGGACCGGCGGTGCGGCATCTGAAAACAACCGCCAGAACTACACTGTGCGTGATGATGGCGCGGTAACCATCCCTGAAATCGGCTCTATTCCGCTGGCGAATATGACCATTGAAGAGGCCGAAGCCTCGCTGTTTCGTCGCTTTGTCGAAAGTGGGCTAGACCCGGCCTTTGCTCTTGAAATTGCGGGGTTTAATTCGGCGCGTATCAATGTGGGCGGCGCCGTTGGTTCGGCCTCGGTTATCCCGATCACGCTCAGCCCGCCGACACTGGCCGAAGCGCTGACCCTTGCGGGCGGTGTCCGCGTGGGCGATCCACAATTTGGCTCAATCCGTATCTACCGCGACGGCACACTCTATCAGATACCTTTGCGCGACTATAACCGGCTGGGTGAGCTGCGGGCGCTGACCATGGTCGCGGGTGACAGTGTGTTTGTCGATACCGGCTATGATCTTGACCGGGCGCTCAACTATTATGAGCAACAGGTGAACCTGACCGTTCTGCGCCGGGCTGACAGGACGCAAGCGCTGCTTGAGTTGCAAAACGAGGTGGCGCTGCGCCGCGCCACGTTAGACGAGGCGCGCGGCCTGTTTCAGGCGCGCACCGATCTCGGTGCTGAGGAACGTGACTATGTCTATCTCGCCGGTGAGGTGAATGAGCAAAGCCGGTTTGCGCTGCCTTATGGCCGCCAAGCCAGCCTTGCCGATGTGCTCTATGGCAGCGGCGGGTTTAGCACCGAAACCGGCAATCCAGCGCAGATTTATGTCTTGCGCGCCGGGGTAGGGGTAGAGGGTTTTGGTGCCGTCACCGCTTGGCATTTGGACGCCTCAAATGCCGTCAACCTTACCTTGGCCACGCAGATGGAAATGCGCCCTGACGACATCATCTTTATCGAAGAACAGCCGATCACGCGGTGGAACCGGGCTTTGCAGCAACTATTCCCACCACTGATCACGGCGGCTGTTGGCGGCTAGCTGACGGCGCGGATACGCCTTTGATTCTGTGCCTTATTGTGGTGGTGCGGCATGGCCTTTGGCTGTGCGGCGCCCCTGCGGGCCGGGCTGAGGCCTCGCGTGACGCATGGTCAGGCCCGGCTAATTTTATGCAAAACCGTACCGATTTTATCTAAAAGTCGGGGCTCTCTGCGGGGCCAAAAACCGCAAATTCAGCCCAAATTAACAGCGTATTCAACCGGCTCTGCTTGGATTGGTGAGTATCGCGGCAGCGCTGGGCCGTCGGCGGGTTTTTGCAGGGCTAGATAAGAACAGACGCCTGCCATGAATGCGCCACACCCTAAAACCAAGTTGGCCATGAATGAAAGGGCCAGCTTTGCGCTGCCTGATGAGAGCGATGCGACGAAAGTATAGCGATGCCGCGCAAAAGCGTTGGCTGAGTGAAGTGAATGAGTTTTGAAGGGCTTTTAATGTCACGAACGCAAAAAGCAGGCCAGCAGACAGTTTCACCAAACGTTTACCGTGGGGCGATCCTCAGTCTGCGTCCGGCGCTGGCTACCGTGCTCACTTTCAGCGCGTTGATCAATGTGCTGATGCTGACCGGCTCAATCTATATGCTGCAAATCTACGGGCGGGTGCTGGCGAGCGGTTCGGTGGCCACGCTGCTTGGGCTGTTTGGCATTGTCGTCGTGCTTTATGCCTTCTTGGCAGTCTACGACTTTTTGCGCTCGCGTTTGCTGTCACGCGCCTCGCTCAACCTCGACAATATGGCCGGGCAGGCGGCGTTTGGCGCTTGGCTGCGCTCTGGCCTGCCTGATGACAAGACTGCCACCGAGGAGGCCCAGCCGCTGCGCGATCTTGATGCTGTGCGCGGCTTCTTATCTGGCCCGGCGGTGACGGCGATGTTTGATCTGCCTTTTGTGCCGCTCTTCTTGCTGGTGTTGTTTGTCATCCATCCATGGTTGGGCATGATGACAGTGGCCGGCGCGGCCATTGGCGGCGTTATCGCGCTGATCAACCGTGCCGTGACGCAAAGCGCTATCAACAAATCTGCGGCGCTTGACGGGGCTGACCGCTCATTTGCTGATCAGGGACGCCGCAGCGCCGAGGCGATTGTTGCCATGGGCATGCAAGATGCGGTGACCGCGCGCTGGCGCGACCTGCATGACCGCGCTCTTGCCAGCGGCCAAAACGGTTCAGATCCTTCAGAAATCCTTGCCGCTGCCAGCCGGGCCTTTCGTATGCTGCTGCAATCAGCCATGCTGACTTTGGGTGCCTTTCTGGTGCTGCGCGGTGAAATCTCGCCGGGCATGATCATTGCCTCATCCATCCTGTCTGGCCGCGCATTGGCACCGATTGACCAGCTGATTGGCCAGTGGCGCGCGATCGGTCGCGGCATTGCCGCGCATCGGCGGCTCGAAGCGGTGTTTGAGGCTGTGCCAGAAGTGACAGAGCGCATTGAGCTGCCGTCGCCCACCGGCCAAATCAGCGTATCTGGTCTGACCAAGCTGGGCCCCGCCCGGCCTGGCACGGAGCCGATCAAGATCCTCTCAGGTATTGAATTCTCATTAGAGCCGGGTGACGGGCTCGGCGTGATCGGCAACTCTGCCAGCGGCAAATCTACCCTTGCGCGGCTGCTTGTCGGCGCGGGCCAAGCCGATGCTGGTGAGATCCGGCTTGATGGCGCGACGATGGACCAATGGAGCCCGGCGCGGCTGGGTCGGCGGATCGGCTACTTGCCGCAATCGCCCGAAATGTTGCCCGGCACGATCCGCGAGACGATTTCGCGGTTTGATCCAAACGCTGCTGATGCGGATGTTATTGCCGCAGCCCAGCTGACCGGCGTGCATGAGATGATCCTCGGCCTGCCACATGGCTATGCCACCCGTTTGGGGGGGGGCGCGGGTGAAGCACCGCCGCTTTCCGGCGGACAGATGCAGCGGCTAGGACTGGCGCGTGCCGTCTTTGGCATGCCAGCGCTTGTTGTGCTCGATGAGCCAAATTCAAACCTTGATATTGCGGGCGATGAGGCTTTGACCCATGTGATCAAGACCTTGCGGGCGGCCAATTCTGTGGTCATCGTTATGGCCCACCGGCCGAGTGCCTTGGCCGGGGTTAATAAACTGATGATCCTCGACGCGGGTAAAATCGCGCTCTTTGGCGACAAAGAAGCGGCTTTGGCCGAAGATAAGCCCGCCGATAGCCAGCCAAAGGTTGCGGCCTTTGCCAAGCCTTCGGGGCGGCGCCCCTCAGTTGCCCGCATGGCCGGGCCAAACCGCACGAGGCGCAGCGCATGAGTGTTATGACCCCCCAAGATTTGGCGAATGCACCGCTTATTCCAGCGCATCTGGCAGGTGAGCCGGGCAGCCGCCCCAAGACCGATCTGCGCAAGCCGGGCCGGATCGGCGCGATAGCGACACTGATACTGGTTGGTGTACTCGGCGCATGGGCGGCCACGACGGTGATCAGCGGTGCGGTTATCGCCAATGGGTTGGCAGTCGTGCATGGCAAACCAAAACAGGTGCAAACGCTTGACGGCGGCGTGGTTGCGATGATCGCTGTGCAAGACGGTGATCTGGTGACAGAGGGTCAGGTATTGGCCCGGCTCGACCCGACATTGCTGACCATCAACTATGAAATGGCCCAAGGGCGGCTGGCAGCGGCTCTGGCCCTGCGCGCCCGTTTGCAGGCTGAGCAGATGGGCGATGAGGCGGTGCATTTTAGTTATATGAGCCTGCCTTTCATGCTGCCCGATACCAGCCAACATGAAGAGCGCCAGTCTGAGATTTTTGTTGCCCGTGCCGCGGTGCGCGCCGGCACGCAGGCCCAACTGGCCGAAACATTGGTCGGGTTTGCAAACCAGAACCTCGGTGTTGAGGGCCAGATAGCGGCCGCTCTTGAGCAGATAGCTCTGCTCGACCATGACATTGCCAACTTAGAGATTTTGGCCGCCGAAGGGCTGGCCCGCCAGAGCCAAATGTCTGAGCTACAACGTAACCGCGCCGAAATAGGCGGCCAGTTGGCCCGGCTTGAAGCCGAGCGCGCAAGGCTGACCAACGCCGCCAATAATGCCCAGCTAGAAACCTTGCAAGGTGAGCGGGCGTTTCTTGAGGCCGTGGTCACCGAGTTGCGCGAGGTCACCAGCCAGACCGAAGAGTTGATCCTTGAGATCGCCACCCGCACCGCTCAGCTTGAGCGTATAGATATTCGTGCGCCTGCTGCGGGGATCGTGCATGAAATGCAGATCACCACCATTGGAGGCGTGCTGGCCCCCGGCGCGACTGTGCTTGAAATTGTACCGGTTGCTGAGGGCATGGATTTTGAACTGCGGCTCGATCCGCGCGCGGTTGACCAAGTGTATACTGGCCAAGGTGCGCAGCTGGTCATCGCCTCGTTTGACCCGCAATCAACCCCGAAACTTGAGGCCACTGTCACCACCATTTCGGCCGGTGTGATCACTGACCCGGCGACGGGGCAGAGCTATTACCGGGTTGGTCTTTCGGTTGATCCGAGCGAGATTGCCCGGCTTGATGGCGCGCAAATTGTGCCGGGCATGCCCGTTGAGGCCTATTTAGAAACCGGCGACCGCACAGTGCTGGCCTATCTCATTCAGCCGATCACGCAGCAGCTGCGCCGGGCTTTCCGCGAATAATCGCCTAACATCCGTTAACTATTGGTGTTTCCGGGGCACAATCTGGCCCCGACTGCGCCGACCTGCCGCGCCGCTGCTTGCGCCGCTGTGCCCTTGCAGGCAAGATTGTCCCTATCGAGAAACTTGTGACCGGCCCGCATATGGTGCCGAGGCGCAAGAGCCACCGCATAAAAACAGCGGGGCACAAGAGGCAGGATGGCAACCGGGTGACGGGCCAATGACAGTATCAGGTGGGCGCAGAGCCTCCATTTTTGGCATGGTTTCGGCTGTGGCAGTTATGCTGTCTGGCTGCGATCTGAGCGAGCCGTTTGACGCGCCGCTTTTTCCTTTTCTCAATGGGTTTAATAGTGCCGATGCTGGCGCGCCGGTTTTGGCTGATAACGCCAATTGGTGGCACGGTCTTGAAGACCCGGTGCTCGACCAGCTGGTTGTGCTATCGCTGCGAGATAGCCTGAACATTGCCGCCGCCCGCGAGCGGGTTGTGGCGGCACAGCTGACACGGCAAGCGATCCCCGGTGCGGCGGTTTTGTCGCCAACGGCGCAAGTGCTTGCCTCTGGAACGAGCCCACAAGACACGATCACCTCTGGCAATGCCGAAATCGGGTTGGACTGGATGCTTGACCCCTACGGCACGCGGCGCGATCAGATGCGGGTTGCCGGGGCACAGGTAGAACTGGCCGAGGCCGAGGCCGATGCGGCGCAATTGCTGCTGCTCTATAATATGGCCAATGCCTATGTCGAGCTGCGCTACCGGCAACGGATTATTGCCCTCAGCCGTCAAGAGCTGGCCAGCCGTCGCGAAACACTGAACCTAACCCGCACACTGGCCCGCGCCGAAGCCGCGACCCGGCTGGAGATTACCCGCTCCGAGGCCCGCGTTGCCGAGATCCGCTCGCAGATACCAGCCCAAGAAGCTGCCGTTGAAGCCAAGCTCAACGAGATTGCGGTTTTGGCCGGGGCGACGCCCGGCACCTTGCCGACCGAGCTGGCCGCTTTGCTAAATGCAACTGCCGGGCAACCCGTGCCCAGCCTGTCGCCCGATGTCGGCATTCCTGCTGATCTGCTGCGCAACCGGCCTGATATTCGTATAGCCGAGCGGCGCTATTATATGGCCACAGCCGAGATCGGCATTGCCCGCGCAGCACTTTACCCGCGGCTGTCGCTGTCGGGGGCGATATCGGTCAATGTGGTTGGGGCGTCACCGGCCAGCGCCGACTATTTCTTTGGCCCGGTGGTGCAGTTCCCCAGCCTGCCGACCAGCGCCACCAATGCCGGTATTGAGCTGCGCCATTCGCAGGCACGCCAAGCGCATTTGGCATGGCAGACCATCGTGCTCGACGCGATCCTTGAGGTTGAGAATGCGCTGGTTGAATATCAGTCGACCAACACAGCGACCCGCTCATCGGCCGAGGCCGTGCGGCTCTACTCTGATGTGCTTTATCTCACCCGGCAGGTCTTTCGCCGCGAAGAGGCAACCTTGGGCGAATTGGTCAGCGCCGAACAAGCGGTGCTCAATGCCAAGCAAGCGCTGGCGCGGCTGCGGCTTGACCATGCGCAACGATTCGTCGCCCTCAATGTCAGCCTTGGCACCGGCGGCAACCCGGCCGTGCGGGTATCACAACAGGTCCCAATTAGCGCGCCAGCGGCGCAAACCCCACCCGGCTAGGCGCATTGGCCAAAACGGGCCAATACAAAACCTGCAAAATTATGCGCGAATTGTCGCTAATCGCTGAGGCGAAACAGTCAGTTGGCCTGCGCTTAGCGCTGGTCTGCCCCGTTTCTGCCCGATTGTAAGCATCAAAAAACCCCAGATGATAATCATCTTAAGGCTCACGGCCTAATCATCTGCCACCACTTTGGTCGTTAGAGCAGTATCGGAGTTTTTATGTCTACTACAATAACAGTTTCAACGTTGGATGAGCTATATGAAGCGCTGGGCTCAGCGACGGGCGGCGAGACAATTTTGCTAGAAGGTGGAGATTATGGCGATCTCTTCCTTGGCCCGAGTTCGGGTTTCGACATCGCATTTCCAGAAAATGTGACCATCGCCTCGGCTGATCCGCAGAACCCGGCAGTGTTCTCGTCAGTAGATGTGCGCGATGCCTCAAATCTTACATTTGACGGCATCATGTTCGACTATACGTTTGAAGAGGGCGATGAGCTGTTCTACCGCCCCTTTAGCTTTTCGGGCTGTGATAATCTCACAATCAAGAACTCAACATTTGATGGCGATGTGGCCGAGGGTGTCTCTGAAGACGCTGATGGCTACGGCTATGCAAGTGGACTGTCGGTGCGGTTTAGCACTGGCGTGGTGGTCGAAGATAACGAAGTTTACGGGTTCTATAAGGGCGTGATCGTCACTGAATCTGATGATGTTCTTGTTGCTGGCAATGATGTTCATACCATTCGCATGGACGGGATGAACTTCGCTGAAGTCTCAAATATCGTCATCGAGAATAACTATATCCATGACTTTGCCGGTTCGCCAACCTCTGGCGACCATTGTGACATGATCCAGTTCTTTACGTCAGGCACTGATGTGCCGAGCACGAATATTACCATTTCCGGCAATCATCTCGATATTGGCGAAGGCACTTTTACGCAGAGCATCTTCATGCGCAATGAAGAGGTCGATAATGGCAGAGCCGGCGAAGAGATGTTCTATCAGAACGTGGTGATCGAAGATAACGTGATTGTTAATGGTCACCGGCATGGCATCACTGTTGGCGAGACTGACGGGCTAACGATCAGCAATAACTCGGTTCTGCATGATGATGGCAATGCGCAAGACGGGCTTGACGGCTCGGTCGAAATTCCGCGGATCAACCTTTCGGAAAGCTCCAAGGACGTTACCGTCACCGACAATATTGTCAGCGAGATTGCGGGCTATGATGGCCAGAGCGGCTGGACCATTTCGGGCAATGCCTTTGTGCAGGATCAAGACGCCAATGAGGCGGGCTATTACGGCGATGTTTTTGTGACGTCGACCTTGCAGCTTGTCGATGGCGTGCACGGCTTTGTTGCCTTGCCGGGCGGCGCGGTTGACACAATGGGTGCTGGCGCATCTGCGACATTGAACCCCGAACCTTCAGGCGCGCTGGCCGCGCATTTTCAAGTCGATATCGTCGACAGTGCCACCCGCAGTTTTGATGCAAGCCTGACCCTGACCCAATCTGGCGACTTTCCCGCAGGCACGACCTTCCTTTGGGACTTTGGCGACGGCACGACGGCCAATGGCAAAGAGGTGAGCCATACATTCCCCGATGGGGGCGCATATAATGTTGAGCTGAAAGTCACCCTACCAGATGGGAAAACCGACACGCAAAGCATCTATGTTGGCATCGAAGGCCCAACCTTGGTGCAGCAAACCGAAACCGGCGAATTCTTCGCCTATGAATATGGCCGTGAGATTGATCTTAACGACGAAGATCAGGCCGGCGGTGCCGCTGCCAAGCAAAGCGGTGTGCAGCTGGGGGCTGAGGGCATTGCCATCAGCATTGACCGCGAGCATGTAACGGATGTTGAAACGGCCGAGCAATTTGCTATCAGCATGACCCTGCGCAGCAATTCCACGTTTAGCGCGGGCGAAGTTTTGCGGCTGCATAGCAGCTTTACCGTACTTGTCACCGATAGCGGCGAGATCATGGTGCGGGCTGTCTCAGCAGATGGCAGTTTGGTTTATGTTGAGACTGACGGCGCTCATATTGATGACCTTGCCAACCATGATATCGAAATCACCTTTGCCGGTGAAGACGTGCTGATAAGTGTTGATGGCGAAATGCTCGGCACCGGCCATGTTGATGGCGGCATCTCGTTTTCGGGCACGCATGACCTGTATATCGGTAACCCATGGGGCGACGATAACTTTAGCGGTGTGATGAATGACTTTGAAATCACCGCGAATGCGGATGATTTTGAGGCTGCGACGCCGGTGGATCCGCCTGTGGAGCCACCCGTCGTTGAGCCGCCAGTTATTGAGCCGCCAGCTGTAGAGGCGCCGACAAATAGCGGCGGGGATGACTTAGTCGCAGAGCCGCCAGCCAGCGAAGGGATCGTGGTGAAGTTCATCTGGTTCCTGAACACGCTCTTTGCCACAAACCGGCCAGAGCCGGGCACCGTTACTGTGAGCAGCAATGCTGATTATAATGATGTGGCGGCCAATGACCGTATGGAGCAGGTTGAAGATCAACTGCCCGACCCGGTGACGCTCAGCCTGTAAGAGCGAGCGACCGCAATTCAAAACGCCCGGCTGCCTGTTGTGCAGCCGGGCGTTTTGCGATTCGGTGCGTGTTGTGGGTTCAATCTTGGCGCGGCGCCTAGTATTGAACGGGCAAAGGGGCATTTCAATGCAACCGATACGCGGCATCACGCTAAAAATCTTGTCAGTCTGTGTTTTTGTGGTCATGGCCGCGCTGGTCAAGGCAGTACGGGTCGAGATACCGGCGGGCGAGGCGATGTTCTTTCGGTCCATCTTCGCGCTACCGGTCATTTTTGCTTGGATGGTGATACGGGGTGATCTGCGCAGCGGGCTGCACACCAAACAGCCGCTCAGCCACTTTTGGCGTGGGTTGATTGGCACCTACGCGATGGGGCTTGGCTTTACCGGCCTAGGCATGTTGCCACTGCCCGAGGTGACAGCAATCGGCTATGCCACGCCGATCTTTGTGGTCATATTCGCAGCAATGTTTCTGGGCGAGAAGATCCGCGCCTTTCGGATGAGCGCCGTAGCTTTGGGCATGGTCGGTGTGCTGATCGTCGTCAGCCCGCGGCTATCTGTCGGATTTGATGATGCTATGCCCGGCGCGGCCGAGCGCCAGATGCTGGGCGCGGTTGTGGTGCTGGGCGCCTCGTTTTGCGCCGGGTTGGCACATGTCTACATTCGCAAACTTGTGCTGACAGAATCGACAACATCTATCGTGTTTTGGTTCTCTGTAACGGCCAGCGTTCTGTCATTGCTGACCCTGCCTTGGGGCTGGGTCTGGCCGCGCCCGACTGTTTTGGTGTTGCTGATTAGCGCGGGGCTGGTTGGTGGCTTGGGGCAAATACTTCTGACGTCGAGCTATAAGTTTGCTGATGCCGGGGTGATTGCGCCGTTTGACTATGTGTCGATGATATTGGCGCTGGCGATCGGCTACTTTATCTTTGATGAAGTGCCAACAATGGTGATGTTGGGTGGGGCTTCGCTGACCATCCTGGCCGGGGTTTTGATCATCTTGCGTGAGGGGCAGCTGGGGCTTGAGCGGTCCAAACAGCGCGGGGCGTCGCAACCGGGCGGGGGCTGATGACCGGGTCTTTGCTATGGCTGGTGATTGGCTGGCTTTGGGCGATAAATATTGCAGCCTATCTGGCTTTTTATTTTGATAAACAAGCCGCTATCCGTCATGATCGGCGTATAAGTGAGCGCGTGCTTTTAACGCTGGCGCTATTTGGCGGCAGCCTTGGCGCCAAGGCTGCACAACGGGTTTTTCGCCATAAGACCCGCAAACACCCCTTTGCGACATTGCTCGATATCATTATTTTTGGCCAATTTGCCCTTGGGCTGCTGGTGCTTTTTGGCCCGTCATTGAACTGAGGTCGGTGGCATGGCCGCGCCCCCATCGGGGCCGCGGCCATGCGGTTGCTCTGTTATTTTACAGGCGGACCAGCTTCTCATAGCCGGCTGAGATTTCACGCGTCAGCGCGCCAACTTCAAAATTGTAGTCACCGATCTGGCCCACTGGTGTGACCTCGGCCGCCGTGCCTGTCAGCCAACATTGCTCAAAGCTTTCCAACTCATCA
>JAESRD010000323.1 GCA_016764835.1 Paracoccaceae bacterium
AGATCATCGCCATCGCCGCCAATGAGCCTATCATTGCCCGCGCCGCCATAAAGGCTGTCATTCTGCTCACCGCCATAGATGGTATCGGCCCCGCCCGCGCCCTGAATATAGTCAGAGCCAGTATTGCCATAAAGCGTATCAACCCCTAGCCCGCCGTAGAGGTAGTCATCGCCCCCCGCGCCGCCAAAGATCTGATCATTGCCCGCACCGCCCGATATCGTATCGGCATCTCCCGTGCCGGTCAGCGTTTCAGGCGCTGTGGTCCCGGTGATCACAATATCACTTACCGTATCAACGCGCAGCTCCTCCAAGAACGCACGAAGATAATCTGCCTGCTGGTTTGACATCTTATTTCTGTCAACACTCATCGTTCACCCTCCAAATACTAATATTCTTTGATCAATCAAAACCGTAATTCAAAACGCAGCCCAAGTGACTGGATATGGTGCCGACCAATGTGCCGACAATCTCAACCCAGCCTGAGCAGAACCCTCAGATTAGGACAGGAACCACGGTTTGACCAGCCAATGGCTTGGCAGCGCCCGAATGGGCCCTAGCCAAACAAACAAAACGGGCGCTGCCGCGTGGCAACGCCCGTCCATGTAGCCTCTGTTTTTGCAAAGGCGCTTTGTTAATACCCTTGCGGGTTAGATCATTTCGATATTGTCGAGCAATGACGAAATATTAAACACGCCTTCGACAAGAATGGTCTGGTTCGCACCCAATTCAAGCAACACGCCACCAGCTGTGACCGAAGCCGCATCAAGCACGTCTTGTGCGCTTGTGCCCTCGTCGCCAAAATATGTCGCATCAATTTGCAGCATGTCAGCATTGTCGAAGAAGTCTTTGATCACATCATCGCCGCCCGTGCCAGAGCTGCCATCATTCCAGACAAACGTATCTGCGCCTTTGCCGCCAAAGAAGCTGTCATCGCCGGAACCGCCAACAAGCGTGTCATGGCCATCATTGCCATAAAGCGTGTTATTGCCGGAAGCGTCGCTGACAAAATCAGCACCCTTGCCGCCATAGACTTTATCGTCGCCATTGCCGCCAGAAACAGTGTCATTACCGGCATTACCGTAGACTTTATCATTGCCGCCGCCGCCGGCAACAATATCTGCGCCGTCTTTGCCTTCAACAATGTCAGCGCCATTGCCGCCGTCAAGAACATCACTACCGATGCCGCCGTTGAGGCTATCTGCCCCTGCATCGCCGTATAGCAGGTCGTTGCCAGCACCGCCGGAAATCGTGTCAGCTCCATCGCCGCCATAAAGCGTGTCGGCGCCACTAACGCCGGTGATGCTGTCTTTGCCAGCACCGCCATAAGCCACGTCAAAGCCGTTGCCGCCTTTGAGCAGGTCGGCATCATCGCCGCCATAAAGCTTGTCATTGCCTGCGCCGCCAAAGAGCTGGTCTGCCCCAGTGCCGCCGTAGATGCTGTCAAAGCCTTCAACGCCGGACATCGAGTCTGCGCCATTGCCGCCATAGATGAAATCTGAGCCGGCGCCACCAAACATGAAGTCGGCGCCATCTTTGCCATAAAGCGAATCTTGTCCGCCGATACCGTTGATGTTGTCGGAATGGCTTGTTCCGAGATATACATCTGTGCCGCTGGTGCCGGTCCATTCCGCTTTGGTCACTGACCCGCCGCGAAGGCTCTCAAGGAACTTCAATATATCTAATCTATTCAGCTGCATAGCTACCCCACAAAAATTTGAAACTGAGACCACCAACAAGCACGCCGCTCGTGACCCATGGGCTGTTTTTACAAACAATAGATCATTTTGCAGCGCAGTTGCGGTAACAATTCGTTAATAGATACGCGCTCGATCCGCTGCCAGCAATCAGTTCTTAGAAATAGGCATCAAACCGGCAACATTCATATCTAATGCCCGGCTCTGTCGCCGCAAAGCTGCCAATAAAGACAAAATACCCTTTATTAGCAGCGATTTTATCTAAAGCGCAGATTCTGCGGCGTGAGTTTGTCGACAGATGTGGCACCCATAAGCTTCATGCCGCGCTCTATCTCGGCATGCATAACACCAAGCGCGCGTTCAACCCCGGCCTGCCCGGCCGCCGCCAGCGGATAAAGGTAGAACCGGCCCCCGCCCACGGCTTTGGCCCCCAGCGACAATGCTTTGAGCACATGGACCGCGCTGAATGCCACTATCCATGATCACATCAATCTCATCGCCCACGGCAGCCACAATCTCTTCGAGCTGGTCAAACGGGGCGCGTGAGCCGTCTAGCTGGCGGCCACCATGGTTTGACAGCACAATGCCAGTGCAGCCAATCGCCACGGCGCGTTTGGCATCAGCAACCGACATAATGCCCTTGAGACAGAACTGCCCGTCCCACATCTCAACCATTTTGGCGACATCATCCCAGTTCATTGACGGGTCGAGCATTTCGGTAAAATAGCGGCCGATCGAGAGCGCCCCGCCCGACATATCGACATGGTCATCAAGCTGCGGCAGTTTAAAGCTTTCATGGGTGACATAGTTGATGCCCCAAAGCGGCTTGATACCAAACTGGAACAAACCATTCAGCGTCAGCCGAAACGGGATAGAGAACCCGGTGCGCAGATCGCGCTCGCGGTTGCCGCCGGTAATGCTGTCAACGGTCAGCATCATCACTTCGACGCCAGCCTCTTTGGCCCGCTCCATCATCACCTTGTTTAGCCCACGGTCTTTATGAAAGTAGAACTGGTAGACTTGGGGGTTGGAGTGCTTCTTGCGGATTTCTTCAATACTCACCGTGCCCAGTGACGAGACGCCAAACATGGTGCCATATTTGTCTGCCGCCGCCGCAACCGCCCGCTCCCCTTCATGGTGAAACAGCCGCTGAAGCGCTGTCGGCGAGCAATAAAGCGGCATGGCCAGTTTTTGCCCCATCACCGTGACCGACATATCAACGTCCTGCACCCCGGTCAGCACGCTTGGCACCAGATCACATTCCTCAAAGCTGGCCGTGTTGCGCCGGTAGGTGGTCTCATCATCGGCCGCCCCGTCGATATAGTTAAATATCGGAGAGGGCAGCCGCCGTTTCGCTAGTTTGCGAAAGTCGTGAAAGTTATGACAGTCCTTCAGGCGCATGGCTGCGTCCCCCCTATTTGGCCCCAGTTATTTGGCGTAAGCCACAGCTGGCAACCATGTTGTAAGCGACGGGAAGGCAAACACGATTGCCAGCCCCAACAATTGCAACAGCACGAAGGGCACAACGCCACGGTAGATATGGCCAAGGTTGATCTCAGGCGGGCAGACGCCCTTAAGATAGAACAGCGCGAAGCCAACCGGCGGGGTCAGGAACGATGTTTGCAGCGTCACCGCCACCAATATGGCGAACCAGACCACCGAAGGATTATCAACCACGCCGTAGCCATCAACCGGGATGTCGAGCGAGATAACCACAGGCAGCATCAGCGGCATAATGATCAGCGTGATCTCGATCCAGTCGAGCAGGAAGCCCAGCAGGAAGACGATGAACAAGATGAAGCAGACCACCAGATACTTGTTGTCAAACGAGCTGAGCACCAGATGTTCGATAATCTCATCGCCGCCAAAACGGCGCAGCACGAAGGCAAAGAAGTTGGCGGCAATGAAGATACCGACAATATAGCCCGAGGTGTTCAAGGTTTGCCGCATCACGTCTTTGAAGACTTTAAGCGTCAGGTTGCGGGTGAGCAGCGCCAAAACGGTGGCGCCCATTGCGCCCAGGCCAGAGGCCTCTGTCGGCGTGGCAAAGCCAAAGAAGATAGAGCCAAGCACCAGCAAGATCAGCGCCATCGGCGGCATGACAGACATTGCAACATCGCGGACCACGGCCATAGTTACCGGCTCACGGTTGGCAGGCAGCGGCATGGCTTTGGGGTTAATCAGCCCGTAGATGACGATATATAGAATGTAGAGCACACCCAGCAACAGGCCGGGGAACAGCGCGCCCATAAACAGATCACCCAGCGAGATTGCCAGCTGATCGGCCATGATCACCAACATGATAGATGGCGGGATCAGGATGCCCAATGTGCCAGAGGCGGCAATGGTGCCGGTGGCCATTTCTTTGGAGTAGTTTTGCTCCATCATTGTGGGGATACCCATGACGCCGAGCAGCACCACCGAGGCGCCGATAACGCCAGTTGAGGCGGCAAGGATAATGCCAATAAGCATAACCGCCAGCGCCAGCCCGCCCTTAAGCGCGCCAAACAGCACCTGCATCGACTTCATCATCTTCTGGGCCACGCCCGACTGATCAAGCATCAGCCCCATGAAGATAAACATCGGCAGGGCGACAAGGACCGGGTTCTTGATAATGCCGCCAAAGAAGCGGCCGCCAACCACAAAGAGCTTGGTGTAGGTTATTCCGGTTTTATCAAAGTCGATAACTTCGTTGAGCGCAACGCGGTTGGGGTCGAGCACATATTGACCAAAGATGATGAACAACAGCGAGACGCCGACAAGCGCATAGGCCACAGGTACGCCGCGAAACAGCATGAAGATGAAGACCGCGAACATCAGCAGGATCATCCACTGGTTCAGCGAAAGAAAGCTGATCAAAGAGAGCAGTTGCATTGGTTATTCTCCGGAACCAGATTTGCGGGATTTGGCGAAGCTATAGGCCAGCAAGGCGAGGACGATAACCACGGCGACAGTGCCGGTATAGTCAAAGATCGCTTCTTTGCTGATCCGCCTGGCGATGATGTCAGGCTGTGTAAATGAGGTGTACCAGTAGAACAGGTAATGGGTGATCCGCGTAAAGATAAAGATCGCCGATGGTATGGACCAGAGCAGTATTTTATGCAGCCGTAGCGATGAGAACTGAACCAAGCTGCGCTTGAACAGGCCCCATGCCGCAATCATGGCTATGATGAACAAGATCGGCAGCGCGGTCTTTAGCAGGTAAAGCATGTGCAAGCCGTTGGGGCTGTCAGAGCCCTCGCCGGCTTTGATGGATGACCAAGCATAATGGATGAGAACGTCTGTCATCATTAGCATGAAGGGCATCAGCAGCCAGCCAACAGCAAAGGCCTCGATCCGGGCCTTTTTCTCGGCAGAGTAATGGGCGTGGAAGATATCAACACGGACATGGCTTTGCGTGGTAATCGCATAGCCAAAGGCGGTGAGCATGGCGACACCGTACATCCACCATTGACCATCATCGAGCCAAGCTTGGTTAAAGCCAGCTTGGCGCATGACCACCTGCGCCACAATAGCGCACATAAGCACAGGAAACATCCAAGCGACGACATTGCCAACATTGACCATGAGCCTATCGGCCCAGCCGTGGTGTTCGCGTCCCATTTCGCCCGGGTCAGTGAGGCGTAGAACCTCCTCAACCGTTTCCATCTTTTCCGTCGTCATATCTGCCCCCTAGTGGAAAGAGCGGCCCAAACCGGGCCGCTCCAATTGTTTTAGCTTACCTGTCGCGTGACATGTAGATGTTGCTGGACCAAACAGCATAGCCTTCGCGATACTCGCTCAGGTCAGCCCAAACTTTGGCGAAGAACTCGTCATCTTCGGTCATCTGAATGGCAACTGCGTCCCAAGTTTCTTCGAACAGGTCGAGCATTTCTGGGCTCCACTGACGGATCTGCACACCATTATTTTCGGTGTTATCGATCATGGCCGCAAAGTTCACCGCTTCGCCTTCGGCAAAGTTTGTGGTGATGTTCGCCAGACAAGCAACTTCGATCTGGTTCTGCGAAATCTCGTCAAGCTCTTCCCAAACGTCGATGTTGACCAGAAGTTCGAACAATGTCGAAGGCTGGTGCCAACCGGGGAAGTAATTGTACTCAGCGATCTTATAGAAGCCGAGACGGGCATCGATGATAGGCATCGAGAACTCGGTCGCATCAATCGCGCCGCGCTCAAGCGCAGGAAAGATGTCGCCCGCGCTCAATAGCGAAGTCGACACACCGAGTTCTTGCATAACCTGGGCACCAAGGCCAAAGAAACGCATGTTCAGACCTTCAAGGTCTTCAACGCCATTGATCTCGTTCTTGAACCAGCCAGATGTTTCTGGTGCGATCAGGCCGCATGGCATGGCATGCACGTCATAGCCGTGTACGTCATACATTTCCTGCCAAAGATCGGCGCCGTCATCATACAAGATCCAGCCGAGATATTCGCCAGCTTCTGGGCCGAAAGGCACAGCCGCAAACAACGATGCCGCGGACATTTTGCCCTGCCAGTAGCCGGTTGTGGCGAATGCCGCGTCAACAGCGCCGCTCGATACGGCGTCAAGTGCCTCTAGCGTTGGCACCAGTTTGCCTGGGTCAAAGTGCTCGAAGTTTACGGTGGTCGAAATGCTGTTCACTTTTTCGACGAAGTCGAGCGCCGCGGTGCCGAGGATGGGCAGGTTCTGTCCGAAAGCTGATGTCAGCTCCAGAACTTCCTGAGACTGGACAGCCCCACCTGCCAGTGAAAGGCTCGCCGCAGCGGCCAATGTAAATTTGTTCATTAGATCCTCCCGAAAATGTCCGCACAATGCGGCATTACAGATCGGCAAATGCTCGCCGATTAGGCCGAACTTAAATTTTCATGAGCGAGTGGTCAAGTAACTTTACCAATTTTTCGAGAGCCGTTAGGCTTTGCTTAACCGCGGCGCCCAGATTAGGCGCCCTACCCGCTTGAAGCCAAAAGGATTTTTCATTGCGCATTTTCTTCGCTCCGCGCAGTTTATAGGCAGGCCCATGCGCTTTGCAGGAAAGAACGATATGAAAACGCTGACACCGCTAAAAGTTCGGACTGATATTTTCGACCCAATCATTCATGGATCGCTGGCACGTTCAACCGTTTTGCAGATCGAAGACATGATCCTTGGCGGGGTTCTAACCTCTGGCATGAAGCTGCCTGCCGAGCGCGATATGGCGGCGCAAATGCAGATATCGCGGCCAAAATTACGCGAGGCACTGACCGCACTGGAACAGAGCGACCTGATCGAAATTCGCCCCGGCGAGGGCGCGTTTATCCGCCAGCTGACGGCCTCGGCCATGGCCCCGGCACTGATCAAGCTCTATTCGCGCCCCCCCTCAGCCATCCATGACCACCTCGATTATCGTTCAGTGCAAGAGGGCTTTGCCTCGCGTCTGGCCGCCGCCCGCGCCACCCAAACTGATCGCGATATGCTGTCAGAGATTATTGCACAAATGCGTGCAGCACATGCGGCGAATGACCATGATGCAGGTGTGCGGCTAGATACCGGCTTTCACATCGCCATCGCCAATGCCAGCCATAACCGCACGCTGATCCACATGATGACCGCGCTCTATAATATCAGCCATAGCACTGTGTTTTTTGACCGCGCCGAGATCACCAATATCGCCGATGTGTCAGGACATCTCTTGGCCCAGCATGTCGAAATCGCTGATGCAATATTGGCCCAAGACCCGGCGCGTGCGCAAAAAGCAGCAGAGCACCATATTGACTATGTACGCCTTTCAACCAATGAAGCCTTGGCCCGGCAACAGCGCGAGACCGATGCGCGCAAACGGCGGATCAATCTGGCTGGTCGCTAATTCTCGCCGCCCAAACGGGCCGGGTTTCAATCCACTGCAAAGGCAGGTTTTACACTCGCCCTTGATTGCTTTCTTCTATTGCTACTTTCTGGCGCATTGTCTGCTTTTCACAATCTGCAGCGAAAAGGGCCGCGTTCCAAACGCCCCCCCCTCTATTGCAGAAGTGTTTTTCTACAAAAGCCTATAACCGTAGATTATAGTTACGCCAATTGTATAAGCTGCAAGAAGGGCTACATTGACCGGATTTCCTGAGAGTTTTGGCGTCTTAATTTGAGAAACATTCAATATAGCAAGGCCCAACCCGCAGGCTGCAAGAATAATTGAAAATACAAAATTTCCAAAAAACCCTTCAAACATGAACAAGAAAACAAGTGCAATACTATTATTATCAATAGCCAAACCAGTATATTTAGCATCGCCGGAGAGGCCAAATGTACTAAAATAGCTAAGCCGGATCGCGCCGAAAACCAGCATTATAAAAGCGACGGGAAGAAATGCTGCATTGAATTGAGCATAGCTCAATACCAAAATGGCAGGCGTCACCGCATAGCTGACGATATCTATTAGCAGATCGAGTTGACCGCCAAATTTTCGATCATCGCCGGTTCTCCCTTTCATGCGGCGTGCCACAATCCCATCGGCCCAGTCAAATGCGACGGCCCAAATCATGCCGATCATCGCCGCTGAATAAAGACCCACAATAATAAAATAGAGGGCGAGCAAGGTGCTGCCCAAGCCTGCAAGCGAGCAGATATTGGGAAGATCCTTGATGTAGAAAAAGATTGGTTTGAGCTGCGGCTCTTGCGAGGTGGTTTTTTCGGTTGTCACGGGAAGTCCTTTGAATTATAAAGTCTAAGCCCAACTCGGTGCGAAGATGGGCATTATCTATTTTCCAAATTATGCGTATGAAAACATGTAGTTTTCAGGACTCCGCTCCGCTCCCGATTCTAAGAATCGGGAATAATTTCGGTTTAACAAACTGAAATTTCGAGGGTGATTTCGCATAATCCAAAATTTAGACATGAGCAGCTAGCACCGTTTCAGGGACGAGAAAAGGATAAAATAAAAAATGATCGTATATACTGTTGGTACTTTTGACTTGTTGCATGTTGGGCATCTGGCCTTGTTAAACCACTGCAAGACATTGGGGGATGTCGTTGCGGTTGGCGTTGCATCAGATGAGGTCGTTAACCAGTACAAACCAAATGTGCCTGTTGTGCCTCTAAAACAACGCATAGAGATGTTGAAAGCATTGAGCTGTGTCGACATCGTGCGGCCCTATCACGAACTAGAATATGTTTCCGGATGCCGGGAATTGGGCGTAGACATTTTTGTGATTGGAGAAGACTGGGGGAATAAGAAACATAACCTCGATGTAGAGGCCTATCTAAAAGGTGCTGGAAAAAAGATCGTACAAGTTCGATATAATCCTCAAACATCGTCTACAAAAATAAAACAAACGGTTTTAGCTCAAAATTCACCGTCAAACACCTTGGCTCTGGCCAAATCAGCCTAGCAGAAAGCGGCCGTTGCCTGGCCTTGGGACTATTATAGATGCGGTCCAGCCTCTCGGTCGGCCCGTATCTCTGTAAGCGGTATCCCGTTCCCACCTAGGTGTTTGATTCCACGGTAGCAGGTCTTCGATGTCACTTTGTTTGTGACCATTGACGATGGCGGTGAGGATGCCGGAGATATAGCTGTGCGGTTCCACGGCATTCAGTTTACAGGTTTCGATGAGGGATGCGAACATGGCCCAGTTTTGGGCTCCGGTCTCATGACCTGCGAACAGGGCGTTTTTGCGGTTTAGTGCTATGGGGCGGATGGTGCGTTCCACCGGATTGTTATCGGTCTCAATTCGGCCATCGATTAGGAACAGGTTTAGGCCCTGCCAGTATTTGGCGATGTATTTGAGGGCCTGTCCGGGCGGAGATTTGGGTGCGGCTTTGGGCCAGCCAGATCTCGAAT
>JAESRD010000324.1 GCA_016764835.1 Paracoccaceae bacterium
GACCAACGCCGCCGCTCTCGCCGCCCGCCAAGGGCTGACCTGTCTGAGCATTGTCGCCGCGTCGCTTGTCGTTAAGCCAGCCCTGCGCCCAGTCATCTCTGCCCACCTGCCGCTTTCTGTCAGCGAAGCCGGTCAATTGCATGTTTTTCGCAGCACTGACGGCGTGCAAGAACATTATGCAGTTGAGATCGGCTGGCCCGACCGCGCCAAGCCAGTGCTGGCCCGGCTGCATTCGGCCTGTCTGACCGGCGACCTGCTCGGCAGTCTCAAATGTGACTGCGGCCCGCAACTGCGCGCTGCCATGGCGCAGATGGGCAAAGAAGGCGCAGGTGTCCTTATATACCTCAACCAAGAGGGCCGCGGCATTGGTCTGGCCAACAAGATGCGCGCCTACAGCCTGCAAGATCAGGGTTTTGACACTGTAGAGGCCAACCACCGGCTTGGTTTTGAAGACGACGAGCGCGACTTTCAAACCGGGGCGCAGATCTTGCAGCAGATGGGCTTTAGCGCCGTGCGCTTGTTGACCAATAACCCGGCCAAGATTGCCCGGATGCAAGAATGTGGCATAGAAGTCACCGAACGCGTGCCGCTCAAAGTCGGCCAAACAAAGCAGAACCGCGCCTATCTGGCGGTCAAAGCCGCCAAGTCAGGCCATTTGCTATGAGCCCGCATGATCTGGTGCTGACACCAATGGGTCTGCGGTTCATGGGCCAGACCTATCCTTGCACCATCGGCCAAGGCGGGCTAACATCGGACAAACAAGAGGGCGACCGGGCCACCCCCCGCGGCAGCCACGCGCTGACATCTGTGCTTTACCGCCCAGACCGCCTGACACCGCCGCGTCTGCACTCTGGGCTGCCGCTCTATCAGATATTACCCGGTGATCTGTGGTCTGATGACCCGGCCGACCCGGCCTATAATAGCCCCGTCCATGCACCATATAAGTATAGTGCCGAAAACCTGCGCCGGTCCGCACCGGTTTATGACCTGATCATCACCAGTGATTGGAACTGTTATCCGGCAATTCCCGGCCATGGTTCGGCAATCTTTATCCACCAATGGCGCAGGCCCGGCTTTCCAACCGCTGGCTGCATTGGCCTGCCCCGCACTGTGCTGCACTTTATCGCGGGCGCGCTGCTGCCCGGCGCAAAGCTGGTCGTCCGCTAGCGCGCGCCAAAAATAGCCGAGCCAACCCGCACATGCGTCGCGCCTTCGGCGACTGCCAGCTCATAATCACCACTCATGCCCATCGACAGACCCGCCAGCCCGCAGCCCTCGGCCAGCTTTCGCAGCTGTGCGAAATGCGGCACCGGATCTTGCCCGGCCGGGGGGATACACATCAGCCCAATAACCGGCAGGTCCAATTTGCGGCATTGCGCGGCAAAAGCCTCAGCCTCGGCCGGTGCCACCCCGGCCTTTTGCGGCTCCTCGCCAGTGTTAACCTGAATGAACAGGTGCGGGCACGCGCCCCGCTCTTGCGCCAACCGCGCCAAAGTTGTGGCCAGCTTTGGCCGGTCGAGCGTATGAATATGGCTGGCCATCTCAACAGCCTGACGTGCCTTGTTGGTCTGCAGCGGCCCAATAAGATGCAGCGCAACATCGCCGTATCGCGCCCGCAAAGCCGGCCACTTGCCCGCCGCCTCCTGCACCCGGTTTTCGCCAAAGATCCGCTGCCCGGCCGCCAGCACCGCCTCAACCCGCTCAATCGGTTGCTGCTTTGATACCGCAATCAGCTCTATATTATCTGCCTGTCGGCCCGCCGCCTGCGCGGCGTGGGCCAGCTTGCGTCGAACATCAATTAGCGTCTGCATAAGCCGCTCCATATATAGCGTACCGATTTGGCCGCATCTGCCACCAAGTGGTAAAAGCCCGCCAGCGCCGCGTATAGGGGCAAGCCCCGCCAAAAACAGCAAAAATTGACCGGCAATTCCAGTAGGGCGATTCGCTTTTACCTGCAATTTGCCAGCTTTAGCGGCTAGGTGCGCAGCCCAGCCCGGCAAACACACAATACATTAACGAGATGCCGCTATTTGGCGCATCGCCAAGGGAAACCTCATCAGCCAGCCCAGAATGCGGGGTTTTTAGTGCAAAATACCCCGCTCATGTGCATAAACAGTATAGTTTAGCTGGTTTCCCTATATATCAGCCCGGTTAGCGCGGCCCTAAGGCACAACCAGCTGGTGTGGCACTCCTGCATCATATTTGTGGCAGAGCCCGGTTCGCGGCCAATTCACTTGAGTGTGCACCGGCTTCAGCGCAAAGACAGTGTCAATGCTAGATGGACTGGCATTCAAGAGAATGCACAAACCCGAGGGAACATCATGAAAACTATCCTCCTCGCTTCCGTATCCGCTTTCGCCTTTGCTGGTGCAGCTGCTGCCGAAGTTAACCTTAGTGGCGACGCCACATTGGGCTACAACGACAATTCCGGCTCTTACTGGGATGCTACAGTTGCTGTAGGTTTCTCCCAAGAGCTTGATAACGGCCTGACTTTCGCTGGCTCGATCAACTTTGACATCGTAGACGGCAACCAAGGCTTCATCGTTGGCGCGTCCGACTATGAAATCTCGCTGACTACAGACACAGCTGGCCTGTATTTTGGTGACATCGACACAGCAACAGACGTTGCTTTCTCGACACCAGACGGCATGTCCGTTGGCCTGTCCGATGATTTTTCTTACTACGTTCCAAATGCTGATCCACTATTGGCGGGCACTTGGAACGATGCTGACGCTGGCATCCGTGGCGAAGTGACATTTGGTGGCGTTAGCGCTTACCTGTCATACGGCGTAAACAACAATGGCGACTTTACCGGTCTCCAGGTTGCTGCAACTGGCACATTCGGTCAGTTCGAAGTTGGCTTCGGCTACCAAGACGCAGACCACGAAGACGGTGAAATCTTCGGCGTATCCGCTGGCGCAATGTTCGCTGGTGCAGACATCGACCTCGCATACACCTCTTCCGATGCAGAAGACTCCATCGGTGTTGGCGTAAGCTACGGCTTCGGCGCAGTAACAGTTGGCGGCTACTATGCTTCTAACTCCGTATCCTTCGATGAAGCTGGCGTAGACGTTGCTTACTCCTCCGGCGCAATTTCGGTTGCTGCATACTTTGACATCGTAATCTCTGATGATGATGCCATTGAGAACGCATCAACCTTCGGCGTGGACGCATCCTATGATGTTGGCAACGGCCTTACAGTCCTAGTCGGCGCTGACTCTTCCGATGCAGGTGGCGATGACTACTACGTCGCTGCAACTTATGACCTTGGCGGTGGCGCTGAGATCCTCGTTTCCTACGGTGTTGACGATGACAACTCCGCTGACAACGAAATCGGAGATCCAGAGTACCTTGCAGGCGCAACTGTTGAAGTTTCGTTCTCCTTCTAAGTAAAACCCTTACGGTTTAACTTGATAAGAGCGGCCCCTAACCGGGCCGCTCTTTTTTTCTTTGGCACGCGGCTTTTTGCCCCGCCAGCCCCGGCTTGGCCCAAACAGCCCCCCGACAAGGCTTGTGACAGCCCCCCCGCTCCGTTAAACATTTGCTAATATCTAGATCCCTTGGGGGGAATGCCCGTGACCACAACACTGCCAACTGCACCGCACAAACGCCTCGGCAAGCTCGCCCTCATGGCCGTGCTAACGCTCAGCCTGTCAGCTTGCGGCGGCTCCAGCCCCTTTGGCAGCATTGGTCTCGGCGGCGGCAATAGCACCCCAGATGATGCAACCCGCCAAGCCGCCCGCAGCCAAGGCGCGGAAAGCGTCGCCGTTAACCGCTACCTCTGGTCGGCCTCAATTGATATTCTCAGCTTCCTGCCAATCCAAAGCGTAGACCCGTTCACCGGCGTTATCGTCTTTGGCTACGGCACCCCGCCCGGCGGCGCCACAGCCTACCGCGCAACAGTATACATCACAGACCCCGCGCTCGACGCCCGCTCGCTCAACGTAGCCCTTGCCACCCGCAGCGGCCCGGTTAGCGCAGACACGCAAACTGCGGTTGAAGACGCGATCCTGACCCGCGCCCGCCAAATCCGCGTCGCCGATAACGCGCTGTAAGCGCTATCATCCTGCCCCGCACTGGATTATGAACCATAGCGACGCAGCCGCGCCGCCTAAACTGATGTCCGAGGATAAGATGCCAAGCTATAATGCCGCCGAAATAGAGCCAAAATGGCAAGACATCTGGGACCAAGCCCAGACATTTCGTGCCGCCGCCCCTGACGGCCGGCCCAAATATTATGTGCTAGAGATGTTCCCCTACCCGTCGGGTCGTATCCATATGGGCCATGTGCGCAACTATACGATGGGCGATGTGGTTGCCCGCCATAAGCTGGCCACTGGCCATAATGTGCTGCACCCTATGGGCTGGGACGCGTTCGGCATGCCCGCTGAAAACGCCGCCATGAAAACCGGCGTGCACCCCAAAGCCTATACTTACGGCAATATCGAAGAGATGAAGACGCAGATGAAACCGCTGGGCTGGTCGCTCGACTGGTCTCGCGAATTTGCCACCTGCGACCCCGAATATTACGGCCAACAACAGTCCCTGTTCCTCGACTTTCTCAAAGCCGGGCTGGTTTACCGCAAAAACGCTGTGGTCAATTGGGACCCTGTCGACATGACCGTGCTGGCCAATGAGCAAGTGATCGACGGTAAGGGCTGGCGCTCTGGCGCTGATGTCGAGCGGCGCGAGTTGACGCAATGGTTCTTCAAAATATCCGACTATTCTGAAGAACTGCTGGCGGCAATCGACAGCCTCGACAACTGGCCCGCCAAGGTCAAACTGATGCAGGCCAACTGGATCGGCAAATCGCGCGGGCTTGAATTCAGCTTCAAACGAGTGGATGGCAAGGGCGACATCACCGTCTACACCACCCGCCCCGACACGCTGAACGGCGCGTCATTTGTCGGCATCTCGCCCGACCACCCGATTGCTAAAGAGCTAGAGGCATCCTCGCCCGAGATTGCTGCGTTTTGTGCCGAATGTCGCAAAGGCGGCACCACCGCCGCCGCGATAGAGACCGCCGAAAAGCTGGGCTATGATACCGGCATCCGGGTGCAACACCCGCTCGACTCCGGCCAAGAACTGCCGGTCTGGATCGCCAATTTCATCTTGATGGATTACGGCACAGGTGCAATATTTGCCTGCCCGGCTCATGACCAACGCGACCTCGATTTTTGCCGCAAATACGACCTGCCAGTGATCGACACATTCTTTGCCCTGGGCGACGGCACCCCCGTCACCGACAAAGCTTTCGTGCCGCAAAAGTCCGAAAAAGTCCGCTGGGTAAACCACTTTGCTGGGCTAACCGAGGCCACCGGCCAAGACGCTGTTGATACCACAATCGACTTCGCCGAAGCCGCTGGCTGGGGCAAGGCCACCACCAATTACCGCCTGCGCGACTGGGGCCTGTCGCGGCAGCGCTATTGGGGCTGCCCAATCCCAGTTGTCCATTGCCCTATCTGCGGCGTCGTCCCCGAAGCCAAGGAAAACCTGCCCATCATCCTGCCCGATGATGTCAGTTTTGACATTCCCGGTAACCCGCTCGACCGCCACCCAACATGGCGCAATTGCAGCTGCCCGACTTGTGGTGCCGATGCCCAGCGCGAAACCGATACGATGGACACTTTCGTCGATAGCTCATGGTATTTTGCCCGCTTCACAGCGCCAAATGCCGCAACGCCAATCGACACCGAAGCCGCCGCCTATTGGATGAATGTCGACCAATATATTGGCGGCGTTGAGCATGCTATTTTGCACCTGCTCTATAGCCGCTTCTTTGCCCGCGCTATGCATATCACCGGTCACCTGCCCAAGAGCGCGACCGAGCCATTTGACGCGCTGTTCACCCAAGGCATGGTCACCCACGCCATTTTCCAGACCAGCGATGCCAAGGGAAAACCGGTCTATCACTACCCCGAAGAGGTCACAGATGGCCGCTTGGCCGATGGCACTGAAGTTGAGGTTATTCCCTCGGCAAAGATGTCCAAATCCAAGAACAACGTGGTCGACCCGGCCAGTATCGTTGCCGCCTACGGTGCCGACACGGCGCGCTGGTTTGTGCTGTCAGACAGTCCGCCCGAGCGCGATGTTGAATGGACAGCCTCAGGCGCTGAGGCCGCACACAAACACCTCGCCCGTGTCTGGCGCATTGTCACCGAGATCGGCACAGCCGAAGCAGGCTCGCAATCGGGCGACGAAGACCTGCGCCGCGCCACCCACCGCGCCATTGCCGATATCAGCAGCGCGATTGACAGCTTTGGTTTCAATGCCGCAATCGCCAAGCTTTATGGCCTAACCAGCACGCTGCAAAAGGCCAATGCCTCACGCGTCGCCAAGACCGAAACGGCGCTGATCCTCGCTCAGCTCATGGCCCCGATGACCCCGCATATCGCCGAGGAAATATGGGAGCGCTTGGGCGGCGAAGGTCTGATCGCCACCGCCCCTTGGCCCGTCGCAGACGAAGCCCTTCTGGTTGAAGACACAGTGACCATGCCAGTGCAGATTAACGGCAAGCGCCGCACTGAGCTGTCGGTGCCAAAGGACATGTCCAAAGCCGATATAGAGGTGCTGGTGCTGGCCAATGAGATTGTGCAGCGCAACCTAAACGGGGCCGCGCCGAAGAAGCTGATTATCGTGCCGGGGCGTATTATCAATGTCGTGGTTTAACCGCGCCACACCAAAGTCGTGGTTTAACCACGCCACACCAACCACGCGGTCTAACCGCCTAACGCGACGGCTCTTCGCCGCCGGCCTGCTCAGCCTCGCCGCCGGCTGCGGCTTCGTGCCGCTCTATCATGCGGGCGGCACAGGCACCGCTTTGTCTGGCCAAGTGTTAATAACCACGCCCGAAACCATCGAAGGCTACCACCTGCGCGCCAGCCTGCTGACCCGGCTCGGCCCCGGCGAGAGCGGCGCATACAGGCTCAATTCCAGCTTTGAAATTGCCGAGCGCACCGCCGCGATCGGCAATGACGGCGCGGTCATCCGCTATACGCTAACCGGCACAGCCAATTGGCGTTTTCTGGGCCGCACAGGGGCTCAGATATCCTCCGGCACAGCCAGCAACTTTGTTAGCTATTCGGTCAGCGGCACAACTGTCGCCACCCGTACCGCGCGCGATGATGCGACCCGCAGATTGGCTCAGCTTTTGGCCGACCTCATCGCCGCCCAACTTTTGGCGCTACCGCCCGATCTGGTAACTGGTGCTCTATGAAACTCAGCGCGCGCGAAGCAAACAACTGGCTGCGCAAGCCCGACCCGGCCAGCGCCGGACTTTTGCTCTTTGGCGGCGACCCAATGCGCGTCGCCTTGCGCCGTAAAGAAGTGATCACGGCGATGATCGGCCCGCAAGGCGAAGAGGAAATGCGCCTGACCCGGATGTCTGCCGCCCAGCTGCGCAAAGACCCAGCTTTGCTCGATGACGCGCTCAGAGCCCAGGGGTTTTTCCCCGGTCCGCGTGCCGTCTTGGTCGAAGATGCCACCGACGGCATGACCAAACAGATCGGCGCGGCCTTGGTTGATTGGCGCCCCGGCGACGCGCAGATCATCGTCACCGCTGGCGCCCTCGCCGCCCGCTCATCTTTGCGCAAACTGTTTGAGGCCGCGCCAAACACCGTGTCGATTGCGCTCTACGATGATCCGCCCTCCGCCGAAGAACTGGCCGGGTTGCTCAACGGCGCTGGCCTGGCCAACCTTAGCGACGACGCCCGCACCGGCATGACCGACTTTTCGCGCAGCCTTGACCCCGGCGATCTGCGGCAATTCATTGAAAAACTGTCGCTCTACAAGCTGGGCGACACCAGCCCGCTCAGCGCCGATGATCTGACCGCCTGCGCCCCGCTCTCATCAGAGGCAGCAATGGATGAGCTGATTTTGGCAGTGGCTGGCGGCGCGCCAGATAAAGTCGGGCCACTTACGGCGCGGTTAACGGCGCAAGGCACAACCCCGGTTAGCCTGTGTATTATGCTGACCCGGCACTTTCGCAGCCTGCATGTTTTGGCCAGCGGCTCTGGCGGCCCGGCCAACACGATTGGCCGCATGCGCCCGCCAATATGGGGGCCACGGCGGGATCAAATGATCCGCCAGGCTGGGCGTTGGGGCAGCCCACGGCTGGAGGTGGCTTTGCGGCTGCTCATTGATACAGATTTGAAACTGCGTTCGTCTGACCGCACGCCTGCTATGGCGCATATGGAACGGCATATGATCCGGCTGGCAATGATGGCGGCGCGCTAAGACAACCGCCAAAACGAAAAACGGCGAAACCCGTAAGGTTCCGCCGTCTATTCGCATAGTGACCTGACCGCTATGCAGCCAAAGTCAAACTGAGATCAAATTACTCAGCTGCTGTACCTTCGTCGGACTCGGAAGACGTTGCTGCAACAGCAACCAGAGCGGCCAGAAGTGCGGCTGGGATAACCCAAGCTGGAAGCGAGAAGCCGGAAGCCGTGTCGATTACGATGATTGGCTCAACGATTTCGTCAGCGAAACCGCCGGCGGAAACAGTGCCAGCAAATGTAGTTGCGATTGCGGCTGCGGCGATGATCTTTGTAAGGCTCATTTTAGAACTCCAGTTAAATTGGTAAATTTTCTTTTTCACGTTATTCACCAAGCCTCATGCGTGACTTGGTGAACATTTGGTCTGGGCTGGGCCAATATGAGGCGCCGGCCAAAGTCTTGGCGTTTAGCCGCCTGTGCCTTCGTCGGACTCGGAAGACGTAGCTGCAACAGCAAC
>JAESRD010000325.1 GCA_016764835.1 Paracoccaceae bacterium
TCAAAGTCGAGCTTGGTGACCTTGCCACCGGCCTCAATATGCGCGGTCACTTTTCCCTTAGCCCGGTCCAACTGCTTGACCATGGCTTTCTCCATGATCTTCATGCCCTGTTTGACAAACTGCTTCTTGGCCATGGCGCTGATCTCAGCATCCTCAACCGGCAACACCCGGTCCATGACTTCAACAACAGTCACATCAGCGCCCAGCGTGTTGTAAAAGCTGGCAAATTCAATGCCGATCGCGCCGGAGCCAATGACCAAAAGCTTCTTTGGCATATGCGGCGGGTTGAGCGCATGTTTGTATGTCCAAACCTGCTCACCATCGGCCTCAAGGCCGGGCAGCTCACGCGCACGCGCGCCGGTGGCCACGATAATATTCTTGGCTGTCAGCACCTCAGTGCCCTTGTCAGTTGTGACGCTCACCTGCCCCTTGCCGGTCAGCTTCGCTTCGCCCATGATCGTGGTGATTTTGTTCTTTTTGAACAGATGGCCAATGCCGCCTGACAGCTGTTTGGCGATGCCGCGTGACCGGGCGACGACCGCGTCAATATCATAGCTGATATCGCCAGCCTTCAGGCCAAACTCTTTGGCCCGGTGCATAAGGTGAAACACTTCCGCCGAGCGCAGCAACGCTTTTGTCGGGATACAGCCCCAGTTCAAGCAGATGCCGCCAAGATGTTCGCGCTCAACGCAGACCACTTTTAGCCCCAGCTGTGCGCCGCGTATTGCGGCCACATAGCCCCCGGGCCCTGCTCCAATAACGATCATGTCAAAATTTTTGGCGGCCATGCTTCATTCTCCTCCAGGCACTAAAACTAGTTTGACGTTAAACTATATTTTTGCGCAGAGCGAGTGGGCAGACGGCATGGCAGCTATCGCAACAGCGCAATGCAGGACAATTGCAGCACACCTTATCAATCTACAGCATTATTCGGCCGGGCGCACACTGTCGCGGCCCGCATTCTTTGCCCGGTAGAGCGCCTCATCCGCCGCCACGATCAGCGGTTGCGGGGCCATCCCGTTGCCCGGATATGCGGCGCAACCACATGAAATGGTGACAGCAGGCAAAGGTCGGTTGAGATATCTCACAGGGTTTGACGCGATCAGCGCCCGCAGCTTGCAGGCTTCTTTCATCGTTTGTTCGAGGTTTCTGCCCGGCAGAATAACATGAAACTCCTCGCCCCCCGTGCGGCAGCAAATTGCGTCTTTCGCCATTTGCTCTAACATCGCCTCACTCAGGGCGTGCAACACTGTGTCGCCCGCATCATGGCCATGCTGGTCGTTGAACCGTTTGAACCTATCGGCGTCAAAAGAGATTAGCCCGACATGGCCGTCTAGGCGCTTGGCTGTTGCCATTTCGCGGCGCAATGCATCCATAAAGTAACGTCTATTGTAGAGCCGGGTTAGCGGGTCGCGGATAGATTGGTCATGCAATTCGTCGCGTAATTTCACATTGGCTATAGCCATGGCAATATGCTCGGCGCAGCGCACGGCAAAAGCGCTCGATTGTTCAACACGCGCAGACCCTTCGTCGCTGATATCAAACCGAATATGCAACAGCCCAACCGTGTCACCATGCGCTATGATCGGCACGCAAATATATTCGTTCACCTCGACATTATGACCGTGGCTTTCGACATGTTCGCAGATGAAACACAGCCCTTCGGATTCGAACTGATAGGAGCGGCCACGCCGCAAAGCCCAGCATGAATCCGGGTCAATACTGTGGTGAAGGTCAGTTGTGTTCCAGTTGCAAATCCCATCAAGCCCGTCGCGCGAATTTGAGTAGATATACAATTCACCCTTTGAGCCCGGCAGGAGGCGGCTCATAAACCGGGCAACAATCCGGTACAGCTCCTCAAGCGATTTGCAACTTTGCAGCCATTCATCAAGCTGCGCCAACATCTGAGCTTCGCCTTGGCGCTGTTGTTCTTGCGCTAGAAAGTCCTTGGCCTTTTTTTCTGCGTCTTCGGCGGCAGCCTTTGCCTTGGCTAAATTAGCCGATGTTTGCCGGGCTTGGGTGACATCAGTGAATGTGACAACATAGCCGCCGCCACGGGTTGGGCGGCCATTGCTGAGCACTGTGCGCCCAGAGGTCAGTGCTACTTCAAATGAATAAGGCTGATGCATTTTCAGCTTGATGTCTAACGTGGCCGTATCATCGGTAGACACTTCACCGCGCGTCGCCGTCAGCGCGCGAATATCCTCGCGGCTTTTGCCAACCGCCTGAAAATCGCCCGGCAGTTCAAGCACTTCAAACACGCGGGCATTATGCATAAGACACGTGCCCTCAGCCGACCAGACGATGATGCCCTGCTCCATGATATTGATGATTTCTTCAGCCAACAGCGCCCGCGATTGCGCGCGCGGCGCGGCGCGGCGGTTCTTGCCAGCCGCAGCCGTTGGATTCTTCTTTTTGGGCGCGCTTTTTTGTGGCGCAGTTGGGCCACTAGCCGGCGTCGTTTTTTCACCAGCCTGTGCGCGCATGTCGTCGTCTAAGCCTCGGCTGCCGTCCATATTCGCACCTGCACTATTATTTCCGGCTTGGCCCGGTTTGCAGACAATGCGATTTTCGCGCTTAATACATGCTTAAGTTTCGGCGGCCGGACGGCTAAAACTAATGATAAGTTTAGCTTGCTGCCTGTAGATTTCGAACAATTTCACCATAGCCACCAGCGGCCAAGAACTGATCCTCTGGCGAGGTTGTTTTGCGGCCAAGCGCGGTATTGCGAAACGGAAACCGGCCAAACTTGCGAATGATCATACGGTGCGCCTGCGCATGCAGCAGGTTGCTGCCGCTTTCAGGCATACGCGCTGCAAAGAGCCGCACCGCCCGGTCCTGATCGCACTGATTCTCAGAATGCTCCAATGGCAGGTAAAAGAACTGGCGCGCAGGCTCGGATATTTTCAGATCCCAGTCTTTCGAGATTGCGCCAACAGCCGCCGCATGGGCCACATGATCAGAAGCAAAGGCCTTGGCCGTGTCGCGGAACATGTTGCGCGAGAATTGGTCTGTCACCAGCAAATAGGCCAGAACCCCAGACGGATAGGTCAGCCACAAACCGTTGCCGCCCTCCATAATCTCATCCCATGCCGCCTCAAAGCGGCTGGCTATTTCGCGGTCCAGCTCGGGGCTGGAATTGTACCAATCTTTTGGGCCGATCTCATCGAGCCAAAAGCTTAAAACATGTTCAGGCGTAACCATCCAGAATCTCCACAAACGCGTCCCCAGTTAAAAGCCTTGCACTTTGTTTTGAGCATCGCAACACTTGTTATGATTTTAACCATCTTCTTTTTTCATTCCTCATCTTCGCTCTCCAATTCGGCATCAATATAGACTTCTTGCGCCCATTCTGCGGCAATAGGTGTCGATGAGGCAGAGACCGGGGCATAAGATACCGGATCAGCAATAACCGAAGCATCTCTGGTCCTTTGCGTCATCCGCCACCCACCATAAACCGCCAGTGCCGCCAACATTGCCGCAATAATGCCCCAATAGCCGCCCGGCCCATACCAATCCATCATCAGACCGATCAGCAGCGGCCCAATGATAGCGCCGACACCGTTAATGAACAAAAGCCCGCCCGAGGCCGCGGCCATGTCTTCGCGCTCTAGGTAGTCATTGGCATAGGCGATTAGCAGCGCATAAAGCGGGTTGGACATGCCCCCAACCAAGGCCGCACTAACCAATATCAGCCAATAAGTGTCGGGCACCAAGAAGGACAAAGCAGCCCCCAGCGCGCCAATGCCGGACAGTGCGACGATCAAAATCCGCCGGTCCATCCGGTCTGACAACCAGCCGATTGGATATTGCAGCAACAAAGCCGCGATATAGATCATCGAGACCATGGCTGATATCTGCGGCACACTCATGCCCGCGCGGGCGCCGTAAACTGCTGCCATGCCAAACTGCGCAGAGAACACCCCGCCCAAGAAGAACATGCCAACGCTGGCCAGCGGCGAGGCCGCCGCGACATCGCGCAGTTTCATGCGTTTGGTTTCGCCAAAGGACGGCACCCGCGACACGCTCAGCAAGATCGGCGCAAAGGCCAGCGACACCAGAACTGAGGGGATGATGAACAAAACATAGCCCGCAATATCGCCGGTCAGCAAGATCATCTGCGCCACGACGATGCCACCCATTTGCACGATCATATACAGCGATAGCGAGGTGCCGCGTGTCTCATTGGTCGCCGCATCATTGAGCCAGCTCTCCGCAGTGATATACACGCCGCAAAAGCAGAACCCCATGATGATCCGGCCAATGGCCCAAGCCCAGGGCGTCACCATTATCGGATAGAGGATCAGCACCGCCGAGATGGTTGAGCCGAGGGCGGCGAAGACCCGCACATGGCCCACCCGGCGGATCATTTCTGGCGCCATGCTCGACGCGAACAAAAAGCCGACAAAATAGGCCGACATGACGATCGACATCTCAAAGGTTGAGAAGTTTTCATGCGCGCCGCGCAAGCCAAGCAACGTGCCTTGCAGCCCGTTACCGATCATCAACATGAACATGCCCAAGAACAGGGCCCAAGAATTTGACAGAACCTGACGCATCGCTATCTCCAACAAGCGTATCTGCCCCGGCGCTAGACCTTTTTATTATCACCTTCTGCTTTGAAAACGACAAGGTGGCGTCGTTTTAAGACGCACCTTACGGGATCAGCAGCGAGCTGTCGCCGTAGGAAAAGAAGCGGTACTTCTCGGCAATGGCATGGGCGTATAATGCCCGTATCCGCTCTTGGCCCATCAGCGCCGAGACCAACATCATCAACGTTGATTTCGGCAGGTGGAAATTGGTCATCAATCCGTCAACAATGTTGAACACA
>JAESRD010000027.1 GCA_016764835.1 Paracoccaceae bacterium
AATGGAGATACCATCACGATAACGTTTTCAAAGCCAACGACGCAGCCTGTTGTAGGAACCAAGGGACAAGTAGATACATTGCTTAGTTTCTCTCAGAGTTTAGGCGCGAATTATGTAGGAAGTTGGACATCTGCTAGCATTCTTGAAATTACAATTTTAGATGCAAGCGGCTTACCCCCCCGGCGCATTCGCACTTTAAGAACTTCGGTATCTTGGATTGTACCGATGTTCATGCGAATGCGCTGTGAGCTGCGTGGATCGCGCAGATGCCACAGCCCGGCTTTGTCTTGCTTCAGCCGCCGCCAGCGATCGTAAGCGCGCAGCCCGTAGCCGCCGGTGGCGCAAAAGTCGAGGCAATCATCAAAACTGGCGCGGCTGAGCGCGCTATAGGCTCCGCAAGATTTTACTTCGGCAAACAGCTGAGCGGCATCAAAAGGCCCGGCACAGGCCCGGATCAAGATATGCTGACACAGAACATCGCGCGGCCCCGGCCCGCGCGGTTCACCGTCAAGATCACCTGCGCGCGCGGCCTCTAGGGCGGCGACACATTCGATAACCTCAAACCGGTTGGCAGGTACAAGCAGGGCTTTTGACGGCGCATTATAGCGGTGGTTGGCCCGGCCAATCCGCTGGATCAGCCGTTTTACATTTTTGGGCGCGCCGACTTGTATGACCAGATCAACATTGCCCCAATCAATGCCAAGATCGAGGCTGCCAGTGCAAACAATCGCCCGCAGCTGGCCCGCGACCATGGCGGCTTCGACCTTGGCGCGGGTTTGTTTAGACAGCGAGCCGTGGTGGATGTCGATCGGCAGATCATCTGTATTTGCCAGCCAAAGATTGTGGAAAAATATCTCGGCTTGGGCGCGGGTATTGTGAAAAATCAGCGTGGTTTTGTGCTGTTTGACCTGCGCGAGCACCGCCTCAATCGCATAGGCAGCACCGCTGCCAGCCCATGGCGGGGCGGCGCCAGTCTGGAGCATGGCAATGTCAGGGTGTGGGCCGGGATCGGCCAGCAAAACAGGGCAGGGATCGGGCGCACAAGCCAGATATTGGGCCAAGGCGGGCGGGTCTTCAACTGTGGCTGACAGGCCAACGCGGCGCAGACCGGGGGCAATTGTTTGCAACCGTGACAAAGCCAACATCAGCTGATCACCACGTTTCGATTCGGCAAGTGCATGAATTTCATCAACAATCACGCGTTGCAGGCCGGCGAACATGCGCGGTGCGTCCTCATATGAGGTGAGCAATGCCAGACTTTCTGGCGTGGTCAGCAAAATATGCGGCGGGTCGGCGCGTTGGCGCTTTTTGCGGGTGGCGGTGGTGTCACCAGTGCGGTCTTCTATGCGGATTGGCAGGCCGAGCTCTTGGACAGGCACTTCAAGATTGCGCCTGATATCGGCCGCCAGAGCTTTGAGCGGCGAAATATACAGCGTGTGCAGGCCTTTATGCGTGCCACCGGCCAACTCGGTGAGTGTGGGCAGAAACCCGGCCATGGTTTTGCCGCCGCCGGTGGGGGCGACCAGCAGGAGTGCCGGCGCGTCGGCGCGGGCGAGCATCTCTGTTTGGTGCGGGTGCAGCTGCCAACCGCGGCTGGCGAAAAACGGTTTTAGGGCGGGGATCAGCGGCATATGCGCCAGAATAGGCCGGGCCAAGCGCCAAATCTAGCGTTGTTTGGGGCGCGGTACGATCTGTTTTATCTGGGCTTGCAATTGCTTGGGCAAAGCAAGGTCGGCACCTTCGGGGGCGGCGTCCATCGCCGCGGCCACGTCTTTGACCAGCAGGCCAACGCTGTTGTCTGGCTCATAGCCGTGGCGAGCAAATTCGACCGTATCAATACCCGATGATATCCATGTCTGGCCCGACGAGCTGTTGAACACTTCGAGCATCTTGGCCTCGTCGAGGCCTGCCGCGTCGGCCCAATCCAGCGCCAGCCTTGTCGCGGCCAGAGAGGCGGCGGCTATCATGTTATTCATCACCTTGGCGGTCATGCCCGCACCTAGCGGGCCGATCTGGTTTAGGGTGCTGCCCATGGCTTCAAAGGCGGGCATAAGCGTTGTAATATCGGCGTCTTCGCCGCCAAGCATGAAGCTCAATGTGCCGTCTTCGGCCTTGGCCTGTGCGCCTGACATTGGCGCATCGATCAGCGCAATATGGGCTGGGATACGGACACGTAGCGCGCGGACATAGCGCGGCGAAATGGTCGATGAGATGGTGATTGTGCGCAAGCCGGGAGCGAGAGCAATAACATTGCCCGCGCCAAACAGCAGGTCATCTGTTTGCGGCTCGTCGCGTACGACGCTGATGAGATGCGTCAGCCCGGCGGCAAAAACTTCCGGGTCCGTGCCTATGTCGGGCAGGGGGCGGATATCATAGCCGCGCGCGTCAAGCCCGGCGCGGCGCAAAGACCGCAACATGCCCGCGCCCATGCGGCCACATCCGGCAATTCCGTAAGTATCAGTGGACAATAGCTTCTTCTTTGACAAACATATTCGCCCAGGCCCGGTCGATCAGCTCTGGCGTCATTTGGTAGGGTATACCTTCAAAGTCGCAGATTGAGATCATTTGGTCGATCAAAAAGATCGGCTGATAATTGGCATATACATTGTCAATTTCGGGGTAGCGATTGTTGAGCAGATGAATAAGCGCCGCCTCGTTGAGCGGCATCTTTTTCTTGCGCGCCACCAGCGAGAAGATCTTTAGGAAATCCTGCTGGTCTGGCCCATCAATTTTGATCTTAAAGAAGATCCGCCGCAAAGCCGCTTTATCGAAAATCTCGTTGGGGTGGAAGTTGGTCGAGAAGATCACCAACGTGTCGAACGGCACTTCGAATTTTTCGCCCGATTGCAGCGCGAGAATATCGCGGCTTTCTTCGAGCGGCACAATCCACCGGTTGACCAGTTTTTGCGGTGGTTCGGCTTGGCGGCCAAGGTCATCAACGATGAAAATACCGCCGGTAGATTTGAGCTGCAAAGGCGCCTGATAGGTCTTGGCCGTCGGGTTGTAAACCAGATCAAGCATGTCGAGTGACAGCTCACCCCCGGTGACCACTGTGGGCCGTTCGCATAACACATAGCGGGTGTCATAGCGGCCCGACGTGCGGCGCAGCGAGTTGGGATCATCAATATCTTCTTGCGCGGCTGAGTGCACAATCGGGTCATAGACCGTGATCACTTGGCCGGAATATTCGATGGCGCGCGGGATGTAAATCTTGTCGCCGAGCGCGTCTTTAATACCGTTGGAGATTGATGATTTACCGTTACCGGGCGGGCCATACATAAGGATGGAGCGGCCAGCGCCAACGGCCGGGCCAAGCTGGCCCAACAGGTCTGGCGGCAAGATAAGGTGCCCCATGGCCGAGGTTAGCTGATCACGTGTGATCTGAATATTGCGGATGGATTGGCGCTTTACCTGCTCAGCATAGACTGTCAGCGGCACCGGCATAGGACCATAATATTCTGACTGGCCAAGCGCGTCTAGCGCGCGGGCTTTGCCAACATCCGTCAGCTGATAGCCCATCTCTTTGCCAGAGTTTGCGTTAAGCGTGCCGGTCGCCTCAAGCAGCCGCTGGCCACGGGCCATGTCGACAAGCTCTTGGGTCACAGGGATTGGCAGGCAAATGGCGCGGGCAATCACCGACGTCTCGTTCAGGTTCATGCGGAAGATGGTTTTTAGCAAAATGTCGCGCATCATCACCATGGGCAACTGCATCCCTGCAATTGTTTTTGGCGCGGGCGGCGACATAACGGCGGATGACTGCATGTTCATGGGCGGGGCCTGTTCCTGCTAGCATTGAGCTTTCGCGCCAATTTGGCTGGGCAATGTGGCGAAAGAATGAACGGTTTAAGCCAGTGAAGCGCCAAGATAGGCCAGCAATGTGCCAGCCAGCGGCAACCCCATGGGGAAATGCTTCTTTTCTTTCCAGCTTTGCCATTCGGGTACTATCGCCCGTAGCGGGCTGAACTTGGCCAAACGGTGGCCCAAAAAGCCGGCCAAAAGGCAGGCCGAGAACAGCAAGATCAGAAAACGCAGATCTGCAAGGGCCACAAATGGTGCGGCAGCGGCGGCAAATTTAGCGTCACCTGCGCCGACAAAACCGGCAGCATTGGCCATAATGCCAATGGCCAACACCACAACCAAATGGCTGAGCCGCCAGAGATAAGCATCAAATGGAAAGGCGAAAAATCCAACAATAACAAAGGTTATTGCCAAGGCTATCACAGCTATGTTTGGGATTTTCATGGTCGCCATGTCAGACCATGCGACATAGATGCAAATTGGCACGACGAAGGGCAAGAGAAACATTGCGGCGTGCGCTGGGGTGGCTGTCATGCGGTGTTCCTATACCTAGTGCTTTGGGCCCCCGCAGAGCAAAGGGCAAAATAACTTAGCCCCCTAAATAGTGGCAAAGTTTGTTCCAATATGGGCAGAGGATTGGTCAGTGCATGGCCAAGCAACCAAAGGCCCCCGGAAGCGCCACGCGGGCGCCGGGGGCCTTTGCCGCTTAGTTTGAAACGTTGGCTTCCAAAGCGGCCAAAGACCGCGTGGCCTCTTCGAAATGCTGTGGATGCGTCTCTATTGCTTCGCTCAAAATGGCCCGACCAATGTTGAGATCGTTCTGTTTGATCGCCGTTAGCGCCATTGTGTAGAGCAGTTGAGCCCGCTCAATCTGGGTCATGGGGATTACCGGCAGATCATACTTGCGCTGTGCGCCACGGGCAAGAATAAGGTTGTTCTTTGCGGTGAACAGATCTGGGTCATGGCGCAGGGCCTCGCCAAACAGCCGCTGGGCTTCGCGGTATTCGCCGCGTGTCAGCTGTGAGAAGCCCCAATTGTTGAGCACACCGGCCGGGGTTGTCGTCAGCCCGGATGCGGTTTGGTAGTAGCTATCGGCGCGCTCCCACTCTTCGTTGCTATCGGCAACCATCGCCTCTAGCCGGTAGCGGCGGTATGTCTCATGGGTCGGCGGGATCGTGTCGAGCACGACCTCAGCGGCGTCCCACTGATTGTCGCGGATCAGGGCGTCAGCCAGCTGAACGCTGTCAGCATCTGTGGCCTCGGCATGGGCCACAACTTCGCGCCAGGCATCTACGCCTTCGCGGGCCCGGTGGGCGCGAATGAGCGACGTGGCCAAGCCGCGCATAAGATCAACCCGGCCGGGGTCGCCTGCGACAGCGCGGTTGAAATAATTAACCGCTTCGCCCGCATCAGCTACGGTAAGCATGACATCATTGAGGTCGGTTGCATCTACAACATTAACGTCTTGCAATGCCCGATCAACAACATCATCGCCGTCTTGGGTACATGCCGAAAGGGTCAGCGCCCCAACAACAAAAAGGGTGGTGTATATCCGATGGCGCATTTTATGCGTCCTTTTGCCTGCTCTTGCCTCAAAGCGGCGCGAGTATCAGATAGTCGCCTGCTCCGCGCCGTACCAATTGGAACTCTTCGTTCTCTTGAGGTTCATCATAAAAGCTGCCGTCAAGTTTAGCGAGCGCCAAGCGCAGGTTATTGCGGATCTGGTCGCTGTTTCCACTATCCGTTGCAAAGGCGCGACGGAAAACCTCTGATGCTTCGGCCAAATTGCCGCGTTCCATCAAGATTACGCCCAAATTGTTCCATGCCGGGGCAAAGCTCGCATCTTGCTCAACCGCGCGGCGCAACAGGTCTTCGGCCTGTCCAAGCCGCCCGAGCCGCAGATTTGCCGAGCCAAGCGCTGATAATGTATCAACATTGAGCCCTTGCTGAGCGGCGGCGCGGGTATAGGCGCGCAGGGCCAGATCATATTCGCCCGCCGCCATTAGCCGGTGGCCAATGATCAGCCCGTCAACATCTGTCTCGCCTGCGGGGCCGGGCGCATAAACCCCGCCCGACGAATTGCCAAGGCCGCCCGGTGAACAGGCGGCCAAAGCGGCCAGTGCCGCGAGCAGTAAAATGTGTATGCGTGCATATCTCATTTGGCGGATCAATGCCCTTTATCAACACCTGTTGCTTCTTGTGCACCGCCACCCAGCGTCACGTAAATCTCATACATCGACGGTCCGATTAGAATGATCAGAAGCGGCGGGACGGTCAACATCATCGTGGCCAAAGTCATCTTTGTCGGCAGAGTATTGGCCTTTTCTTCGGCCCGCATCACTCTTTTGTCACGCATTTCGGCGGCATAGATGCGCAAGGCCTCGGCAATAGATGTACCGAACTGTTGGGACTGGATCAGAACGGTGACGAAACTCGACACATCAGGCACGCCGCACCGCTCGGCCATGTCTCGCAAAACCGCAGACTTGTCTTTACCGGCCTTCATTTCATGGCTGACGATATTAAACTCGTCGGCCAGATCAGGGAAACCGGCTTGCAGCTCAACGGCCACACGCACAATAGACTGATCGAGCGATTGCCCGGCCTCAACACAGACCAACATCATATCCAGCGAGTCTGGAAAACCGTTGGTAATGTTTTCTTGCCTTGCCGCTTGGCGCCGCGTCACCCAATATTTGGGCAACATATAACCAATGCCGCCGGGCAACAGCACGTTAATGATCAGGTCTTTGGTCTCTGGATCACCTGTGGTCGAGTTGTAAATCGCATAGGCCGCACCAGCGGCAAGGCCAAATAGACCCAGCGAGAACTGAATGAAGTGATAGGTGCGCACAGCATTTTTGGTGTGATAACCCGCTTGTAGCAGCTTGAGCTTAATGGCGGAATATTCTTCTTCATCTTGGGGCTCAAGGAAAGAGGAATAGCGCTCCAGCTTGTCTTTGCCTGTCGGCGCGCGCAGCTGTTCGCGCTTGCTCTTTTTGTCGCCACGGGCCGTGCCGGCCGCATGGGTCTTGAGCCGATCAAGCGGCTCATCACGTTTGCGCAGCAAAGTCGGCAGCACGGCAAGGATCAGAATCAACCCAGCCCCGCCAACGACAATAAGGGGGCCAAACGGGCCCATAAGCTCGGTCAGTTTCAGTGTAATATCTTCAAACATATCGCGCGCTCCCCAGAGTTAAACTTTGATGTTCACAAGTGAACGCATGACAAAAATATTGACGATCAAGAACGCGGCAACAACCAGACAGGCCGGTATGAACACTGACGTTTCCATGACCCCGTCATAATAGTTCGGCTCCATCACGTTAATCGCGACAAGCGCCAGAAGCGGAAACACCGACAGGAACATGCCAGACCATTTGGCCTCAGCCGTAATCGCCTTCACCCGGCGAAACAGCTTGAACCGCGCGCGAATAACCTTGGACAGACCGTCAAGGATTTCGGCCAAATTACCACCGGCTGACTGCTGAATGGTCACGGCCATGGCCAGAAACCGCAGATCTTGCAGGTCAATCCGTTCGGCCATTGCTTTGAGACTTTCGCTCAAATCGCGGCCATAGGCGTTCTCATCGGCGATCACGCCCATCTCGGTGCCAAACGGGTCTGCGACCTCTTTGGCCACAACCTGAATGGCCGATGTCAGCGGGTGACCAACGCGCAGCGAGCGCACCATAAGTTCGACCGCATCGGGCAGCTGCTCTTCGAGCAAGTCCATCCGCGTTGTCGCCTTTTTGTTGATCCAGACATAGACCCCGCCAATGCCGATCACCACAGAGCCAAGCCCGCGAATGGGCAAAGATGTCGTGGTGCCAAAGGTCAGCCCCATGAAGGCAACACCGGCCAAAAGGCCCATGATCATAAACAGCTGCATAGGCGAAAAGGCGATATTGGCCTTTTGCGCCTTGTTGGCGAGCAGTGAATAAAGTGGAATAGATTGCGACTTGATGTGCTGGCTCATCTCCTTGCGGAGCTGTTCCAACACTTCTTCGCGTTTGCCGCCCTTCTCGAGCAGATCAATCCGGCGGTTTACACGGCTATTGAGGCTAATGCTTTTGCCAAAGGCGACCAGATAGATGCCTTCAACTAAGAACAAGACCGCTATGAAAATAACGCCATAGATGATGGGTTCAATTGAGAGGGTCATAACTCTTATCCGTCAAAAGGTTCAAAGATCGCTGGTGGCAGGTCGTAACCCCAAAGCCGGAACCGCTCAGAGAAGTGACTGCGCACACCAGTGGCCGTGAAGTGGCCGATAATCTTGTTGTCAGGCGTCAGGCCAACCCGCTGATAGCGGAAGATTTCCTGCAGGCTGATAACTTCGCCCTCCATCCCGGTGATCTCGGTGATCGAGGTCATGCGGCGTGAGCCATCTTGCAAACGGCTGATCTGAACGATCAGGTTCACGGCTGACGCGATCTGACTGCGCACGGCTTTAAGCGGCATCTCAATACCGGCCATGGCGATCATATTCTCAAGACGGCTGATACCGTCACGCGCCGAGTTGGCGTGGATTGTGGTCATGGAGCCATCGTGGCCCGTGTTCATGGCTTGCAACATGTCGATAACTTCTTCGCCACGGGTCTCACCAACGATAATCCGGTCAGGCCGCATACGCAGCGCGTTCTTCAAACAATCGCGCGCGGTTACAGCGCCGTTGCCCTCCACATTGGCGGGGCGGCTTTCCATCCGGCCAACATGGGTTTGTTGCAGTTGCAGCTCGGCCGTATCCTCGATGGTCAGAATACGTTCGTCATTATCAATGAAGCTCGACAAGGCGTTGAGCGTGGTGGTTTTACCAGAACCGGTACCGCCAGAGACGATAATATTGAGCCGGGTCGAGACCGCGGCCTGCAAATAGGCGGCCATCTCTTCGGTAAAGGCGCCAAACTTGACCAGATCGTCAATGCCCAGCTTGTCTTTCTTAAACTTACGAATGGAAACAAGGCTGCCATCAACAGCAACCGGCGGCACCATGGCGTTAAAACGCGAGCCGTCAGCAAGACGCGCATCGACATACGGGTTGCTCTCGTCAACCCGGCGGCCAACGGCGGACACGATCTTGTCGATGATCCGCATCAGGTGCTTTTCATCTTTGAACGTAATGTCAGTCAGTTGCAGCTTACCGTCGCGCTCAACAAATATCTGATGTGGGCCATTGACCAAAATATCGTTGACCGTGTCATCGGCAAGCAGGGTCTCAAGCGGGCCAAGCCCGGTGACCTCAAAGTATAGATCTTGGTTGAGCGTCGTGCGCTCTTCTCGGTTGAGAACAATGCCCAGCTCTTCGAGTGTCTCTGTTGAGATGGCGTTGATCTCGGTGCGCAACTCTTTCTCTGTCGCATTCTCTAGCGCCGATAGGTTGAGATTGTCGAGCAGGGCTTTGTGCAGCTCAAGCTTGATCTCAAAGAGGCGCTCCTTGCGCTTCTTTTCCTTATCAGCCGGGGCAGCTGCCGCATTATTCGGCATTGCCCGCATAAGTGTTTTTTTAGCCTCGGGTTCAACAGGCGTATTGGCCGCTTGTTGACGCGGTACTGCCGCAGCAGCTGGCCGCTTTTCTGACTTTTTATATTTCGAAAACATCTGCTCTTGCCCCCAAGGTTAACCGCCGGTTTTTTCGGCCTCTGCGGTATTAATTTCATGTACAGATTTCGCGAGTTTCGCGATCTCTTTGCGTAGGCTGTTTTTGGCAGCACCCTGCGCCAGTGGCACACCGTGATCACCCGACTGCACAACATTCTTGCCGCCATCGGGCAGCTGAACTTCGATGGATATGCCCAGACTTTCGCCCAGCCGCTTGACCCGGCTTTTACCGTTAAGGTCAGTAAAGCCCGGCGCGCGGTTGAGTATGAAACGGAACTTATTAAACGGCAGGTCTTCGGCCTGAAGCGCGCGCTTAATGCGCAGCGCGTTTTGGGCCGAGCGCATGTCCAGCTCAAGCGTGGCAAAGTAAACATGGGCCGCCGTCAGCACGACCTCAGACCATTCGATCATGACGGCTGGTAGATCAATAATGACATAGTCAAAATTGGTCCGGGCCACCTCGATCAGCCGCTCAACATCTTCTGGGCCAATAATATCAAGCGGCACCAGCTCGGAAGGTGCTGTCAGAACTTGCAGCTTATCATCATAGGTCAGCAGCGCATTCATGAACACTTCGCTGTCCATTGTCTCCGTATCGGTCAACATTTCCAGCACCGTTTCGCGGCGCGGCAGGTCAAGATATGTGGCAACAGCGCCTGATTGCAAATCAAGATCGAGCAGGCAGACGCGCGGTGCGTCTTCCTTGCTGATATTGGCCAGTTCCCAAGCCAGATTGACCGCGAGCGTGGTCGCACCCGTGCCGCCAGCCAACCCGTGAACCGGAATGACAACGCCTGAGCGGGCGCCGGTGGGCTTAAGTTTATTGCGAATCTCTGGCGCAATCGACACTTCTTCAGGTGCTTGAACCCGTGCGATGGCGTTATTCAGCTCACCCTCGGGAAGAGGGTAGGGGATAAACTCGTCGCCGCCTTCACGCAGCAACTGGTGCAGGCTGGCAGGGCTTACATCTTCCGCCACCAAGATCACCTTGATATCCAGCCCCTTGGCGGCCGCAATAATATCGATGATCAGACTAAGGTCTGCTTCATCTTGTGCATCAAGTGCAACACAGACAAATTCAAGTTCTGCCGCATCTGGTTGACCAAGAAAGGTCAACGCATCGGTAAAACTGAGATCTCCCCAGCTTTCGCCAAGTGATGCTTCCATGTCTTCGATCAAAAGATCAAATATTTGTACATCACGGCTGATCGTGCAGGCCACGATTGGCTGTGGATCAGGTTGTAGTACTGCCGAGCCGCCCATTACAATTAATCCTCACCGTTACAAGTAGCGGGTAACTGAGTTGCGCGGCACATGCCGAGATCAACCACCCCGGAACCCGGATGCCTGCTGGCACAGGGGTCCCCTTGGTGTTGTTAATCAACGACAATCATGTCTAGATTTGGGCCGAAAAGCTGTATTTCTGCGGTCGGTTAATATTGGTTAAGGTTTTGCCTGCGCGGCGGTCACCATGAAAGCCACAAAAAAAGCCACTGAAAAATCAGCGGCTTTTGCTTGAAAATCAATGGTTCTGGCGGTTACTCGCCGCCGCTCGCACTGCCCAAAGTCAGGCCAGTTGTTGTGGCTGGCACAACGGCGCTGGCAACATAATCGCGAAAAATTATCTCAGCATATTTGCCGTTTAGCACTGCGGGGTCGCGGTCAACAAAGCCAGAAACCTCGGTCACTGTACGCCGATTGCGACGTTCACGGCCCTCGGTCACGATAAGGGGTTGGGTTTCGCCAAAGGACGAGACCGCCTCAAGCCGCGAGCGACTGATGCCCTGACTGGTCAGATAAAGCACGGCCGCTTGCGCCCGGCGCAGACCAAGCCTGCGGTTATAAGCGGTAGGCCCAACAAGATCGGTATGGCCAAACACCCGGAACCGCACTTCTGGAAACTGCCTGATCCAGGAGGCTTGTTGGCGCAAAATTGCGCGCGCACCTTCGTCTAATGCATAAGAATTAAAAGCGAAGTTGATTGTTGGCTGCACCTCGGCATCAAACCTGCGCACCAGCGTCATCGTATAGCTAAGATCACCAGATTGAATGGCGGCGTTGTTTTCAACAGCGCTGCCAAAATCAGAAAACTCATCGCCCGCCAACCCGGCTTCGCCAAAGAAGGTTGCGGTAACATGGTTGTCGCCGCAGGCGCTGAGCGCGCCACAGGCTGCAAGTGCAAATGCTAGCTTATTCATTGCCCGCTTTCCTTCTTAATCATCCAGAACATAGCCGTAAGAGCCACTAAAATCTTGCCGCGCCACTTCAGCCGCGCCGCCAGATGTTGGAGCCTGATCGGCAGAAATGCGACCAAACAAGAACAGATCGCGCTCGCTTGGCGGCCGCACCCGGTCTGTTGGCAGGGCCAGAACTTCGCCCCGTGTTGGGGTAACAAGATGCGGTGTAATAATGATAACCAGCTCAGTCTGCTGACGCATATATTCAGCAGAGCGGAACAGGGCGCCCAAAATAGGCACATCGCCCAACCACGGCACCTGACCATTCAGATCGGTGAAATCGTCAGATAACAGGCCAGCAATGGCAAAGCTTTCGCCATCGCGCAGTTCAACCGTTGTTGATGTTTCGCGCCGGCGGAAGGCATCAACCGTAAAGCCATTGGCGGTAAAACCGTTGGACGGGTCGATGGAGGATACCGCAGCATGAAGCTCCAGATTGATCAAATCGCCGTCTATCACCCGTGGGATAAAGTTCAGCTCCACCCCGAATGGCTTATATTCGATGGTGATCGAGCCATTATCTTGGCTGACAGGCACCGGATATTCGCCACCCGCCAAGAACCGTGCCTCTTGCCCGGAAAGGGCGGTGAGATTTGGCTCGGCCAAGGTGCGAACAACGCCGCGGCTCTCAAGTGCTTCAAGCAACAGGCCAACTTCAATGCCGCCGGCATTAAAGCCAAACAAGAAGGCGCCGTTATTGCTGTTCACCGATGGGATCGTACCGTTAAGGCCCGAAAGCTGCTGGCCAACCGCGTTTAGCGTATTGGTGCCGCCCGATATGCCGAGGTCGCCGCCAAGGCCAATGCCTTGGATCGCCAACGATGACGATAGCGATTTGGAAACCGACCGCTGCATCTCTGCAAAACGCACCTGCAACATAACTTGCTGGGTACCGCCAACGCTCATCAGGTTAGAGACCCGATCTGGCGCATACCGCTCGGCCAGCTGCAAAGCCCGGTCGAGAGCAGAGATTGACGAGACCGTGCCGGACAGTACGACGCCGTTATTGGCAGTGCGCACTTCAATCGGTTCGCCGGGCAAGATCTGCGCCAGCCGCTCGCGAAATTCGGCAATATCAGGGGTGACATGTACCTCGACATTGGTAATCAACCGGCCTTCTGCATCCAGAATGGTCAGTGTTGTGCGCCCAGGCTCTTTGCCAAGCACATAAATTGTTCGGTCTGAAAGCGATGAGATGCCAGCAATGCCGGGATTTGCGATAGATAACTCCGCAAATGGCACGTCGCTTTCAACAACAACCGCTCTGTTCATAGGGACCTGCAGCGCCGATGATGGCGAACCGCGCAGTACCTGCAAAGTTTCAGCGCCAGCACCAACCGGTGCAAAGCTCATGCCAAAACATAGCGCGGCGCAAACCGCCTTTATTGATAAATGCACATTCATGTGACCTGCCTCTCCGATCACGTCCAATAGCAAGTCTTATCGCTTGCCCTTTGGCACAGCCTGCCACTTTCGCTCAAAAGTTTCAAGAATCAATAGTTTGGAAGGGGCGGCTTATGTGGATAACTCGCAACATGATGCCGATAACCGGCAAAAAGGCGCCGCGCCCAGTTTTGGGGCGCGGTCGAGCCGCAAAGCTCCGGCTTGGGCGGTGGTGCCTTCCTGAT
>JAESRD010000326.1 GCA_016764835.1 Paracoccaceae bacterium
CCGGGTCGACTGCGGCAATTGCCGTCAGGCGCGAAGAGCCACTGCGCGGCGTAAAAAACATGCCGTAGCAAAGTTCAGGCGCAGGGTGGCGCAGCTGTCGAATATATTTTTCCGAATCGAACTGAACACCACGAAACAAGTTACCGCTTCGAAGCCGGGCGGCGCGGTCAATGAGCGAGTTGTACATCTGCGGCCTCATGAAAAGTAGACATTGGCCTAACAGCAATATTTCCGATCGTGAACAACAAACGAGTTTTCGAGGCATTTGAGCAATAATTTCAGCGATTGGCCTGTTGCGCTGCCGCCCCGCCCCGCTTATCCCGGCAAGTGGGACACCCTTCCCCAACGAAGGGCATATATCTGTGAGGATACCACCAATGGCTCTATCTAAACCGGCAACGCGGCCGGAAAACCCGCGTTTTTCTTCTGGCCCCTGCGCCAAACCCCCAACATGGACAGCTTCCGCTTTAGCCGACGCCCCCTTGGGCCGTTCGCACCGCGCAGCTGTCGGCAAAGCCAAACTCAAATCAGCAATCGAGACCACCCGTGAGGTGCTAAACATTCCGGCCGATTACCGGATTGGGATCGTGCCTGCCTCTGATACTGGCGCTGTCGAGATGGCGCTTTGGTCGCTTTTGGGCCAACGCCCGGTACAAATGCTGGCATGGGAAAGCTTCGGCGCAGGCTGGATCTCTGACGTGGTCAAGCAGCTCAAAATTGAGGCCACCGCCACCCAAGCCGGTTACGGCGAGATCGTTGATTTCGCCAAAGTGAATTTCGACGATGATGTTGTGTTCACATGGAACGGCACGACATCTGGCGTGCGCCTGCCAAACGGTGATGCGATCCCGGCGAACCGCGACGGGCTAACAATCTGCGACGCGACATCAGCCGCATTCGCAATGGACCTGCCATGGGACAAGCTCGATGTCACAACCTTTAGCTGGCAAAAAGTGCTGGGCGGCGAAGCGGCGCATGGCATGCTCGTACTCAGCCCGCGTGCTGTCGAACGGCTCGAAAGCTACACGCCCGCTTGGCCCCTGCCCAAAATTTTCCGCCTCACCAAAGGCGGCAAACTGATTGAGGGCATCTTCACCGGCGCCACCATCAACACGCCCTCAATGCTCTGCGTCGAAGACTATCTCTTCGCGCTTAACTGGGCCAAGTCCATCGGCGGGCTTACCGGCATGATTGGCCGCGCCGATGCAAACGCCCAAGCGATCCATGACTTTTGCGCCACGCGCAGCTGGATCGAAAACCTCGCAGTTGATCCGGCCACACAGTCGAACACCTCTGTGTGCCTCAAGTTCACTGATCCGCGCATCACCGATGGTGCCGCATTCGCTAAGGTCGTTGCCAAACGGCTAGAGGCTGAAGGTGTAGCACTCGATATCGGCGCTTACCGCGACGCCCCTCCCGGCCTGCGGATTTGGTGCGGCGGTACAGTCGAGACAGCCGATATCGAGGCCATCCTGCCTTGGCTCGATTGGGCTTTTGCCGCTGAAATTGCTGCCCTTACCTAAACAATCTAACGCCGCTCATCGCCCTCTCGCATACGCCTCGTCGCGAGGCGCTGCCGCAAGGGAGCGAAGAGCCAGCCCAAAAGGAGCCCATCATGGCCCCCAAAGTACTCATATCTGACGCCCTTTCCGAAGCCGCCGTCCAGATCTTCCGCGACCGCGGCATTGATGTCGATTTCCAGCCCAAACTGGGCAAAGACAAAGAAGGCCTCGCCGCGATCATTGGCAACTACGATGGTCTCGCCATTCGCTCAGCCACTAAGGCCACCGAGAAGCTGATCGCCGCCGCGACCAATCTCAAAGTCATCGCCCGCGCGGGTATCGGCGTTGATAATGTCGACATTCCAGCCGCCAGTAAAAAGGGGATCATTGTCATGAACACCCCCTTTGGCAACTCGATCACCACCGCTGAGCACGCCATTGCCATGATGATGGCCGTCGCCCGCCAGATCCCAGAAGCATCGGCCTCGACCCATGCTGGCAAATGGGAAAAGTCGCGCTTCATGGGCACCGAGATCACCGGCAAAACGCTGGGCGTTATTGGCGCTGGCAACATTGGTTCTATTGTTTGCAACCGCGCGCAGGGGCTCAAGATGAAGGTCATTGCCTATGACCCCTTCTTGTCCGAAGACCGCGCCACCGAGATTGGCGTCGAAAAGGTAGAGCTTGATACGCTGCTGGCCCGCGCTGATTTCATCACCCTGCATGTGCCTCTCACCGACCAGACCCGCAATATCCTGAGCGTCGAGGCGATTGCCAAGCTCAAGCCGGGCGTGCGCATTATCAACTGTGCCCGTGGTGGTCTGGTTGATGAGGTGGCCCTCGCCGCCGCCCTTACAGAGGGTCGGGTCGCCGGTGCCGCGTTTGACGTTTTCGCCGAAGAGCCCGCCACCAACAGCCCACTGTTCAACCTGCCCAATGTTGTGGTCACGCCTCACCTAGGCGCTGCCACCTCTGAGGCCCAAGAAAACGTCGCCCTGCAAGTGGCCGAGCAAATGTCAGACTATTTGCTGACCGGGGCGGTCACCAACGCCATCAACATGCCCTCGATCACTGCCGAAGAGAGCAAGATCATGGGCCCGTGGATCGAATTGGCAGGCCATCTTGGCAACTTTACCGGCCAAATGACCGATGAGCCGATCACCGCCATCAACATCCTTTATGATGGTGTGGTCACAGGCATGAATGTGGCAGCACTTAACTCTGCCGTCATCGCCGGAATTTTGCGCAAGTCCAACCCAGATGTGAACATGGTCAGCGCCCCGGTTATTGCCAAAGAACGCGGCACCAAGATCTCAACCACCAGCCAAGACCAGTCCGGCATGTTTGAGGGCTATGTGAAGGTCACCGTGGTCACCGCCACCCGCGAGCGCTCGGTTGCTGGCACGGTGTTTTCCGACGGCAAGCCCCGGTTCATTCAGATCAAAGGCATCAATATTGACGCCGAGATCGGCCGCCACATGGTCTACACGACCAACAATGATAAGCCCGGCATTATCGGCACATTGGGCCAAACCATGGGCGAAAACGGCGTTAACATCGCTAACTTGACCCTTGGCCGTGCCGCACTCGGCGAAGGCGCTATTGCGCTGCTCTATGTTGACGAGCCGGTCGAAGAGCGCGTGCTCGACATCTTGCGCAACACAGGTCTGTTCAATCAGGTTAAAGCCATTGAATTTGATCTCTCCTAGGCCTATTGCTGCGACAAATAGTCTATAAATGTTGAGTATTACCCGAGCCGCAGCCCTGCGGCTCGGATGCGTTACCAAAGAAAGTAAAGCTATATGATCTATGCTATTGGCGACATCCACGGCCAAAAAACCATGCTCGATCATGCGCTTGCACTCATCCACGCCGATGGCGGCCAAGACGCGCGCATCGTGTTTTTGGGCGACTATACCGACCGTGGTCCCGATAGCCGCCTTGTTGTTGAAGCCCTGATGGAAGGCTTTGAGCAGGGGCGCAACTGGGTGGCCGTGCGCGGCAACCATGACCGCATGTTCAGCCGCTATGTTCGCTACAATAACGAGCATGACCCGCGTATTTCCTCTGGCAAAGGGTGGCTGCACCCGGCCCTTGGCGGCCAAACAACACTGGCCTCTTACGGTGTCGATGCCGGCGTGCTCTCAGGC
>JAESRD010000327.1 GCA_016764835.1 Paracoccaceae bacterium
GCAGTTTACGTCAATGCCAACTTTGTGCAGGTCATGCGCGATCAGCCGGTTGCGAATCCATTGCGCCCGCATTGGTTGGCGGGCACGGGCCATTTGCGTCAGTGCAGGCAGGTATTCCGGCCAATGCGGCGCGCCGAGCCGCTGGACCCGGCCGCCCTCTTGGTCGATCAAGATCGGCACATTGCGGCCCATAGTCTCGCGCAGATCAGCCGTCAGCGCTGTGAGCTGCGCCGGATTACGCACATTGCGGCCAAATAGGATAAACCCCCAAGGGTTAGCCTCGCGGTAAAACGCACGCTCATCATCGGTTAGGCTGCGGCCTGACGTACCAAATATGATGGCCGACGCGGCCATTTAGCGGACCACATAAGGAATGCAATCGGCATCCTCAGCCACAAGGGCCGAACAGAAACGCCGTGCATCAGCGAGGTCAGCAAAGCCAAGCGCGCGCAGGCGGTAAAAGTCGCGCCCACCGCTGCGGGCCAGCTCAATCAGCCGGTCACGTCCGCCCATTAGCTCGGCAAATTCATTTGATATGCTTTCCCATTCACCTGCGGCAAGGGCCGCGCTGTCGTAAGCACCAAACTGCACCAACACTGTGCCCAGTGGCAAGGCTTCAGACGAGACCGGCACCGGGGTGGCGGGGGCCTGCGGGGCCACAGCCTCGGCCACGGCACCTGCGACGGCGGCGTCAACATCGCTCGATGCGCGAAAGACGAGATCAGCCGGGCGGGCTGGCGGGCGCAAAGCGCGGCTGACGCCGGCAATATGCGCGGCGATAAGCACCGGGCCAGTAGTGGCGGCGGTGGCCACGGCGGCATTTACAGCGTCAGCGCTGACAGGCTCTGCGGCCAAATCAGTCAGCGGCACCGTGCCCGCGGCAATTTGGTCAGCCAGCGCCAAAACATCGGCCTCGCTCAGCGGCCCTGAGGCCAATGCCTGCGTCAGCTCGGCGGAAATTTCAGCCGATACCGGCACGACTTGGCCGCTCTGCGCGGCGGCAGTTGTCAAACCAGCTTGCGCAGCTTCCGCCGCCGTTGGGCGACGCTCATCGGCTTCGGCATTTGACACATGCAACATATCTTCCTCAGTCAGCTGCACGATCTCTGGCGCCAAAGCCAGCCTGTCTTCGGCCTCTGCCGCCGCCCCTTGGGCGATCACATCATTGACAGAAAAACCGATATTGTCTGAAATCTCACCGCCCGGATTGACCGGAGCCTGGCCCATTGGGCCAGCCATTGCCTGTACAACCGGGATACCCGTCGCATCGCGCAGCACCAGCTTGTAACCCCAAACAGCCACACCTGCGAGCAGAGCCAGCGACAAAGCCGCCCCTGCATATTGCACCAAGACGCCTGCATTCTGCGTCAAGGCACTCGCATTCTGCGTCAAGGCATTGGCATTCTGCGTCAAGGCATTGGCATTCTGCGCCAATATTTTTGGGTTCAGGACAGAGCCTGAAAGAGTGCTTGATTGATCTTGCTCCGGCATTTCGCCGTCAGTCATTGCCGCCATGTTCGCCTCACCGCCAGGCGGGGACGCGCCCCTCTGGTCTACTTGCCATTAGCCTCTTCTCCGGCCGGTGAGCCAATTTGGCCAGTGCGCTTCAGCGCATCTCATCGAGCGGAGTTACCCCCAGAATACCAAGACCTGACGAAATAACAACGGATACAGCAGTGGCCAGCGCGATTTTAGCCTGACTTGTGGCGTGATCTTCCTGCAGGAAGCGCAAAGTTGGGTCTTCATTGCCCCGGTTCCACAAAGAATGCAGGTCTGCGGCCAGATCATAGAGGTAGAATGCGATCCGGTGCGGCTCGTGCCCCCGCGCCGCGATCTCAACCAAACGCGGCCAGCTGGCAATATTGCGGGCCAGATTTAGCTCGGCCTCATGCGTCAGAATTGACAGGTCAGCCTTGGCCAAAGTGGCTTGCTCGACGTCGATGCCCGCTTCAGCCGCCTTGCGCAAAACGGATTTGACCCGCGCATGGGCGTATTGCACATAAAATACCGGGTTATCTTTGGACTGCTCCAACACTTTGTCAAAGTCAAAGTCCAGCGGCGCGTCATTCTTGCGGGTGAGCATATGGAACCGGGTCACATCTGGCCCGACAAGCTCGACCACATCGCGCAGGGTGACAAAGTTGCCCGAACGCTTCGACATTTTGAACGGTTTGCCATCTTTGGACAGCTTGACCAATTGGCACAGTTTAATGTCGAGCGGCACTTTGTTGTCTGACAGAGCCGCCACAGCCGCCTTCATGCGTTTGACATAGCCGCCATGATCAGCGCCAAAAATATCAATCAGCTCGTCAAAGCCGCGCGTGACCTTGTCATAATGATAGGCAATATCGGGGGCAAAGTAGGTCCATGAACCGTCAGACTTTTGCACAGGCCGGTCGGCATCATCACCAAAGGATGTCGAGCGGAACAGAAGCTGCTCGCGCGGCTCCCAGTCTTCTGATGCTTTGCCCTTTGGCGGCTCAAGCGTGCCTTTGTACAGCAGTCCTTTGGCGTCAAGATCAGCCAAAGCCGCCTCGATAAGCCCGGTGCCGTAGAGCGACTTTTCCGAGAAGAAAACATCCATGACCACGCCAATAGAGGCCAGATCCTCGCGGATCATCTGCATCATCATTTCGGTCGCAATCTCGCGCAGATCGGCCAGCCAAACGCTTTCTGGTTTGTCGATCAAACTGTCGCCGTAGCGGGCCTTTAGCGCCTCACCGACGACAATAAGATAGTCACCCGGATAGAGACCTTCGGCGATCTCGGGGCTCAGCCCACAAGCTTCGCGGTAGCGCTCGTAAGCAGAGCGGGCCAGCACATCAACCTGCGCGCCACCGTCATTGATGTAATATTCGCGGGTAACGTCATAGCCCGAAAACTGGAGCAAAGAGGCCAGAGCATCGCCAAAAACCGCGCCACGCACATGGCCAACATGCAGCGGGCCGGTGGGGTTGGTCGAGACATATTCGACATTAATCCGCTTGCCCTGCCCCAGATCAGCGCGGCCAAAACCGGGCGTGGCCAGAGCCGAACGCACAACCTCTTGCCATTGGCCGGGCTGCAGCTGCAGGTTCAAAAACCCCGGTCCGGCCACACTGGCGGAGGCCACGCGCGGGTCGGCCATCAGCCGCTCTGCCAAAGCATCGGCAATGTCGCGCGGCTTTTTGCCGGCCGGTTTGGCCAGCACCATCGCCGCATTAGTCGCCATGTCGCCGTGGCCCGCATCGCGCGGTGGCTCAACGCTGACAGCGCGCATCTCTAGCCCCTCGGGCAACAGACCTTCTCGGGCCATTGCGTCGAGTGACGAGATTACGAGAGCGCGGATTTCAGCAAACAGGTTCATACTCTATTCCTTTGGGGCCGATTTCTTATTGCGCCGGGGGCGTGGCCCTGCAGCCGTTTATCATGAGCACCAGCAGGGTCAACATTTGCGCAAGGTTAGCGGCAATTTCCTTGCCGCGTTGATGCGATGCCCCTCAGCTTGGCTTTTGCGCCTGGGCTTCAGCCGGTTTTAGGGCAATCAGCCTGTCGCCCGCCGCAGGTGGCTGATCATCTGCCGCGGCAAAACGCACAGCCATATCAGCACCAATCACGGCAATCAGCAAAGCATCAGTTTGTGCAGCCAGCCAATCATCATAGCTAAACTCATCAGTGATGCGCGGGTTAGAAAACCCCCAGCCCTGTGCGATCAGCGCCTTCAGCTCAGCCAATGATGCGCCACCAGCCACCGCTTGACCGCCCAAAGTTGCAGGCAAAGCATGGTGGCTGCTTTGCGATTTTATGGGCCGTATCTGCCAGATATTGCCCCGGCCAAATTCGGGCGCAAGATCAGTGGCGACAAGTGTGTTATAGGCATCATTATCCGAGGCGGCGAGTATGGTCTCATAGGCCAGCAGCTCGACCCGATGTTCGGCGGATTCTGACAAGATGTCGCCCGAATAGGTCTTTATCCCAGCTTGGCGTGCCTCTCGGGTATGACTGTGGTTAGGGTCAGAAATCAGCACCGGGATTTCGGCGCGTGTCAGCGCCTCGGCCAGGGCGAAGGTCCACGCATTGCCGCCAATGATCAGCACACCGGGCTGCTCTGCCGCCGTGAGGCCAAGCGCGCGGGCCAAAGGGGCCAGCGTGAAACCGTGCAGCAGCACTGTCACCGCCACCAGCAAAAATGCCAGCGCGCCGATCTGGGCACCGTCAGCTATGCCAGCATCGGCCAGCCGCACGCCAAACAGCCCGGCAACGGCCACCAAAACCACGCCGCGCGGCCCGGTAAAGGCAACCAAGATTTGCTCGCGCCATGGCAGCCCAGTGCCAAGCAGCGCCAGCAGCACCACGGCCGGGCGGGCCACCAAAATGACCACAACAACAAACAGGCCGGCGCGCCAGTCAAGCGCGCCCAACATGTCAGTGTCCAGCCCCGCCGCCAGCAAGATAAAGACGCCCGAGACCAGCAGGACCGTCGCATGTTCTTTAAACCGGCGCAGTTCTGCATAAGATGGCAGATCAGCATTGGCGATCACCAGCCCCATAACGGTGACGGCCAACAGCCCCGCCTCATGCAGCACATGGTCAGAGGCGGCAAACACGCCGATCACGGCGGCAAACAGCACTGGTACTTTCATATATTCGGGCACTTTGGCCCGGCGAAACGCATAGGCAATGCCCGCGCCAGCCGCCCAGCCTGACACGGCAGCAAACCCGACGCCAAGACACATTTGCCAGACCGCTTCTTGCATTGTCTCTGCCGCGCGCAAAACCAGGACGGTTTCAAACGCCAACACCGCTGCTAACGCGCCGATCGGGTCGTTGACGATGGCTTCCCATTGCATCAGCGCTGCCGGACGCCGGGCCAGCCGGGCTTGGCGCAACAGCGGTGCTATCACCGTCGGGCCAGTGACGATCATGATACCGCCAAACACGGCAGAGGTTTCCCAGCCCAGCCCAGCGACATAATGCAGCGCCAAAGCCGAGGCCAACCAGCCCAGCGGCGCGCCCAAAAACACCAGTCGCTGCACGCCTTTGGCCGCATCGCGCAAGCGCGAGAAGTTCAGCGTCAGCCCGCCTTCAAATAAGATGATTGCCACCGCCAGCGCGATCATTGGCTGTAACAAAACGCCAAAATCGCGCGACGGCACCAACAGCCCAGTCACCGGCCCGGCAATAACCCCGGCGACAAGCATCAACACAATCGCAGGCAACCGTAGCCGCCAAGCCAGCCATTGTGAACCGACGCCAATCGCCCCGACCAAGGCGAATGCGCTGACCGGCGCCAGCCCGGCCGCCACGTCAATGCTCATCAGCAACCCCGCGCGCTATAACGATTTTCTGGCCAGTCAGTCGCCGATGTTCCTGAATAGCAAATCGGTCGGTCATGCCGGCAATATAGTCGCCAACGATCCGCGCCAATGCGACTTTGCCCTCCGCCTCAGCCACATCTTTGCGCCACTGTTTCGGCAGGTTTTCCGGCTTGTCCATATAGATAGGGAACAGCTCATTAACCACTTGGGTCACCTGCCCGCGCATCTCGACCACGGCAGGCGCGCGGTACATCCGCTCAAACAAAAACTGGCGGATGACTTTGAGCTGGTCCCACAACGCGGGTGAAAACTGCACCATCATCCGGCCAGCGGCGCGCACATCAGCCACGGATTTTGGCGCGCAATCGCTCAGGTTCTGCCGCGACACGGCAATGACATCCTCAACCAATATGCCAAAGAACCGCCTCAGCGCCTCATGGCGGCGGCGGTAATAGTTGAGACCGGGATAGCGGGCATCAACCCGCTCAAAGCAGCCCGACAGCACAGGTAACTCGGCCAGCTCATCGGTTGAAAACAACGCGGCGCGTAGCCCGTCATGCAGGTCATGGTGATTGTAAGCAATATCATCGGCCAAGGCCGCCACCTGCGCCTCGGCGCTGGCATGCGTGCTCAGCTCAAGGTCATGCTGCGCGTTATAGGCGGCCAGCGCAAACGGCACCGGCGCGCCAACTGGGCCATTATGTTTGGCAATGCCCTCCAAGGTTTCCCATGTCAGGTTCAGCCCGTCCCAGTCGGCGTAGTGCCGCTCCAGTGAGGTAACAATGCGGATCGCTTGGGTGTTGTGATCAAAGCCGCCGTAATTGGCCATCAGCGCATCAAGCGCCTCTTCGCCAGTATGGCCAAAGGGGGTGTGGCCAAGATCATGCGCCAAAGCCACGGCTTCGGTCAGGTCTTGGTTCAGCCCCAAGGCGCCGGCAACGGTGCGCGCCACCTGCGCCACCTCTATCGAATGCGTCAGCCTTGTGCGAAAATAATCGCCCTCATGCTCGATGAACACCTGCGTCTTATGCTTGAGCCGCCGAAAGGCGCTGGCATGAATGATCCTGTCCCGGTCCCGCTGAAACGGCGACCGGAATGTTGATATCTCTTCCGCATACAGCCTGCCACGGCTGGCCAGCGGATCTGTCGCATAGGGGGCCATCATGGCGTTGCCTCGCCTTCACCCAAAAACTTGCCGTTTGTCTGATAAAGACTATATGTGAGTTATCACCCGACCAACAGGCCATATCATGCTCAATATACCACCAACAGTTACCGACCGTGCCTTTGCCAGATTGGCAGAGATAGGCGCCGCGGCGCAGGGCAAAGTTTTGCGTGTGGCGGTGGAGGGCGGCGGCTGCTCTGGGTTTCAGTACCAGATTGAGTTGGATGAGGCCGGTGGCGATGATCTCTTGCTCACTGGGGCTGGCGAGACAGTGGTGATTGATGCGGTGTCCCTGCCCTTCCTGGCCGGTGCAAAAATCGACTTCACCGAAGAGCTGATTGGCGCGCGTTTTGCTATTGATAACCCCAATGCGACCTCGTCTTGCGGCTGCGGCACCTCGTTTTCGCTCTAAACCCGGCAAATTAACCAAAGCGGCGGTTCTGCGCCGCCGAAGTCGTGCCAGAGGATTGCGCCACCACGGTTTTTGACTATTGTTCCTAAAAACAGCCCAATCAGGAACATTTATTGTGATTGATCCACTTTCAGAACTCGCAATCCGGTATGGCACCGACAAATTCGGCTACCATGACTACACGCCAAACTATCACAAATTGTTCAAACACCTGCAGGCTGCGCCCCTGCGCTTGCTGGAAATCGGCGTTGGCGGCTATCAAGACGCCGACCGTGGCGGGCAATCACTGGCGACATGGCGCGACTATTTCCCCAATGCGCAGATCACCAGCATTGATATTCAGAAGAAAACCTTCGATCTCGGGCCAAATGTTAAGATCTTTCAGGGCAGTCAGATTGATCATGACTTTCTGACCCAGCTCAGCGCCGAGCGCGGCCCGTTTGACATTATTATTGATGATGGCAGCCACCAAAACGCCCATGTCGTCGATACTTTTCAGTTCCTGTTTCCCCTGCTGGCCGAGGGCGGCATCTATGTTGTCGAAGATGTGCAAACCGCGTTTATCCCGCGTTTTGGCGGCTCGGTCACGCTCGATGCGCCAAATTCGGTTGGTCTTTTCGCCGACCTGTTTGAGCGGCTCGGCCTTGCATCGGGCGCTATGAACGGCGAGATTCGGGCGATGGAGCGGTACCATAACATGGTGGCGCTGCACAAAGCCGCACCCGGCCCGGCCGCCGACCTTTGGGCGTCAAACGCGTTTGAACGCCTGCCTGATGCGCCGCGGATTGTCGCCACTGACGTGTCGATCCCGGTTGGAGCACTGGGCGGCGCGCCGATAGAATGGGCCAAGCCAGAACAGCTGGGCATTGGTATTGATGACACTGACGCCATCGTTTTGGACGCCACATTGGCCACCGAGTGGAGCATCCGCTCGGCCATGGCACGGCTGCATGAAACCGGGCTGCTGGTGCTGCTCGGCGCGCCCTCAGCGGCGCTGGAATCAGACCTGATCGCCCGGTTTATCGAGGTTGATCACCGCGAGATCGCCGTCAACTTTCCGCAAAAGCCGCTCGATGATCTGGCGACGCTGATCTACGGGATTGAGCGCCATTATGACGGGCTGATCCTGATCAAGGCCCCCAATGACTACCCGTCAAACATGAAGTTTGACGCCGAGCAGCCGCAAGCTGCAGCCGCCATTGCCGAAATGGCGCGCGTTCTTGAGGATTGCGACCAAGAAGAGGGGCTGGTCAGTTATGCGGGCATAATGACCAATATTCATGGCCGCGAAGCCGCCCGGCCATGGCTGACCCGTCTGTCCGGCCTTGATGCGACCAGCCGAAACTATTTTCAGCTGGCCGCCGGGCTGGCCCAGCGTGACCGCGAGCTGGAAAAGGCCGAAAACCTGTTTGCTGCCGCCCTTGTACAATACCCCGATGATGCCGGTTTCACCCTTGGCCAAGGCTCGGTCTTGCTGGCCCTTGGCCGCACAGAGGCCGCCGAGGCACGGGTTGTAGCGACGCTCGCGGTTAACCCGCGCAACCCAAACCTGCACCTGCTAATGACCCGCATAGCCGCCCGCTCTGGCAACCATGAGCAAAGCATTGACCACGCCAAACAGGCAATCTCAATGTGTCCGGCCGCGCGCAAACCACAGGCACAAATCGCCCTTGGTGAGGCTATGCTGCGGGCAAAACGCGTGCCAGAGGCTGAGGCCACCTTTCGCGATGCATTAACGGTAAAGACACGATTTGCCCCCAAAGCCTGGCGCGGGCTAAGTACGGCGCTCAAACAGCAAGGCGACGCCACAGGCGCGCTTGAAGCCGCCCAAAAAGCCGCAGAACTTTCACCGCAATCGAATGAATTCAAGTCTTGGGCCGCCTCGCTGTCGGCCTAGCGGCGCTGGCGCGCGCAAAACTTCCGCCCCAGCGCACCAGTTTAGACGTGACGGCAGGCCCCGGTTTGCTATGCTCAGCGCCGGGGCAGTTTCGCCCTGTTGCGCGGAGCCGGTCATGAAAATTGCCACATTTAACATCAATGGGGTCAAGGCTCGGATCAACGCGCTCAGCGATTGGCTCAAAGAGTCGCAGCCCGATGTGGCGCTGTTGCAAGAGATCAAATCGGTCGATGAAGGCTTTCCGCGCCAACATATTGAAGACCTTGGCTATCGTGTTGAAACCCATGGCCAAAAGGGCTTCAACGGCGTCGCGATCCTGTCAAAACTACCGTTGGAAGATGTGACACGCGGCCTGCCAGGTGACGACGAAGACGAGCAGGCCCGCTGGATAGAAGCCACGGTGATTGGCGAAAAACCAGTGCGGATTTGCGGGCTGTATTTGCCCAATGGCAACCCGGCGCCGGGGCCAAAATACGACTATAAACTGGCATGGATGGAGCGGCTAAAGGCCCGCGCCAAAGAGCTGTTGGAACTTGAAGAACCGGCGTTAATGGCCGGAGATTACAACATAATCCCACAACGTGAAGACGTGCACCGCCCGGATGATTGGCGCGAAGATGCGCTGTTTCGCCCGCAAAGCCGCAAGGCTTGGCGCGAGCTGCTCAACCTTGGCTATACCGATGCCTTTCGCGCCGTCAACCAAACCCCCGGCCTCTATTCATTCTGGGATTATCAAGCGGGCGCATGGCAGCGCGGCGACGGCATTCGCATTGATCATTTTCTGCTGACACCGCAATGCGCCGACCTGCTAGGCGGTTGCTGGATTGAGGCCGAGCTACGCGGCCGAGAGCGGCCATCTGACCATGTACCTGTCTGGGTCGAGCTGAACGCTTAGGTGCTTTTGCCCGCCGCGCCGCCAGTTACATCATGATCGTAGAGCCATGAAAATTTGCGCTGTAACAGGCCCGGAGATACCGTGCTCGCCAACCGCAATCCGCCATGCAAAACTATGCGCGCAACCCCGGACATATGGTAGATTTTGGCGTTGGAATTGGCGGCTTGCACCGCCCGCGCTGCCCGTGGCCGGCGTATTGTCTGATAGGTTGTCAGCGCTTTTGACAGATCATCTATCCGGTAAACGCAATCGGCCAACACCCATGCATCTTCGATTGCCATATTGGCACCTTGGGCTAAAAATGGCAAAGTCGGATGGGCGGCGTCGCCGAGTAAAGCCGCCTGCGGCCCAACCCAACGCGCCGCGACATTATGCCGAAACAGCCCCCAGAGCGATAGTTTGTCGATCCGGCTTTGCAGCTCTTTTACTGCCGGGCAAGCATCAGTAAACGCCGCCCGCAGCGCCTCTGGCACGTCAGGATGCATCCAGCCCTCAGGGACCCATTCAGATTGTTCGCGCACGGCAACAATGTTGAGCAAACCACCGCGCAAAGGATAGGCCACCATGTGACGGCCCGGCAACATCCATGCCCGCGCCTCATTCACCTCAAAATCAAGCCCCTCAGACGGGATAACCGCCCGCCAAGCTGCCTGACCGGTAAAGAACGGCGCGGACCTGCCGTTAAGCAACGGCCGCAATACAGAATTGAGCCCGCCCGCATCAATCGCTAAATCAGGCGAAAGCTCAGAGCCAGAACTCAGCAGCACCCGGCCATCGGTCTCAATTTCACGTACATGACAACCAGTCTTCACCCGCGCACCGGCAGCCTTTGCGCCGTTGAGCAACAGATCAATCAGCCGCGGGCGGCGGACAAACCGGTAGGGCATTGCATCCGATTGGGTGAGTGTCAGCCGGGCAACGCTTTCGCCGGTCAGCCCATCATGCATATGAATAGCCGAGGAAATGACGCCCTCTTTGGCCATAGGCTCAGACAGGCCAAGCGCGTTTAGCACCCGGCCGCCATTGGGCGAAATTTGCAAACCGCCGCCAACATCGCCAAGCCGCGCGGCCTGCTCAAGCACGGTAACATCAGCGCCCTTTTGCGCGAATGCAATCGCCGCTGTCAGGCCGCCTATGCCGCTGCCTATGATAACTACCTTAAACATCTGCCCCTGTTGTGCTTTCCTGATGCTGACGCAAGTTGGTAAACACTTTCTTAGCGCAAACTAAGAAAAAGCAAATTGAGCTGTATCAATCGTCGCGGTGAATTTTTTCGCGCCGCTCGTGGGTTTCTTGCGCCTCAAGGCTCATTGTCGCAATGGGCCGCGCATCAAGCCGTTTCAGCGAAATCGGCTCGCCGGTCATCGAACAATAGCCGTACTCGCCCTCTTCGATCCGGCGCATTGCTGCGTCAATCTTTGAGACCAGCTTGCGCTGGCGGTCGCGTGTGCGCAGCTCTAGCGCACGGTCAGTTTCTTCGCTGGCACGGTCGGCCACATCAGGTATCGAGCGTGTCTGGTCTTTCATGCCACTGATCGTATCGCGGCTATCGGCCTGAATCTCACTTTTCCAGTTTATCAGTTTGCGTCGAAAATATTCGGTTTGCCGTTCATTCATGAATGGCTCATCCACCGCCGGACGGTAATCGTCCGGGAGAAAAGTCTCTGCCTTCATTTCTGTCCCCTCAGAAATTCCAGATACTAGGCAACTATGTCACCCAAATATCGAGAAAACCCCTTAACTTGGGGCTGCTTTACTCCCTTGCTCCTGTACTGTCACGCCAAATCTCTGTGTTGTGCGGTCTGGTCGGGGCTTTGGCCGCGATTTTGCCGGCAAAGCTTAACAATAGCGGGCAAAGGGCGGGCATTATGCAGTTTTTTTTGCGCGCAGATCCCCTTTGGCGAAACGGATGACAGCGTGGCCGATGCGCCCCATTGGCCAGCCAAATCCAACTGCACAAGCCAAAAAAGGCAACATATCCAGCTTTGCCCCATTCCTGCCTTAATTCTGGATTCTGAGTTCCCTTAACAATAAACAAACCAGACTTGGGTGAGCAGTGATGGATGAGACAGTGGTACGCCCTTTGCGGGCGGCGGACCGCGCGCAGTGGGCTGTGCTCTGGCGCGGCTATCTGGATTATTACGAGACCAAGCTCCCCGATGCGCAATATGAGCTGACATTTCAACGCATGCTTGGCGACGACCCGCAAGAGTATAGCGGGTTGGTCGCTGTGGCTGATGGCCGCTTGGTTGGACTGGTACATTACCTGTTTCACCGTCATGGTTGGAAGGCAGAAAATGTCTGTTACCTCCAAGACTTATACACCGATCCTAATCTACGTGGCCGTGGTGTCGGTGCCGCCCTGATCCATGCGGTTTACGCCGCCGCAGATGCCGCAAATAGCCCCGATGTTTATTGGAACACCCAGCATTTTAATGCAGCTGGCCGCAGGCTGTATGACCGGGTCGGCACGCTGACACCGTTTATCAAATATGCAAGGCCGCACCCATGAAGCTATTCTTTGCCATGGCGGCTTTGGTGCTGACTTCTTGCGCACCACTGCCAATCAGCTCCGGCGCGCCGGGCGGCACAGCGCTTGACTTGCCGCCCATGCTCAGCTTCACCGGTGCCTCGCCACAGCCCCCCGCACGGGCAAATTCTGAAATTGCGCAAGACTTTCTTGATCTGGTTTTCCGTATGGAAAGTGGCCGCGCTATTCCAACCATGACCCGGTTTGAGGGCGAAATAACTGTCGGCGTGCAGGGCGACATTCCCGCAAGCCTGCTCCCCGATCTGGACGCTCTGCTCGGCAGGTTGCGGGGGGAAGCCGGGCTGAATATTCACCGGATTTCGGGCAGCACTGCCGCCATCACCATCCACACAATCCCGCAAGCCGTGCTTAACCGCGCCGTGCCGCAAGCCGCTTGTTTTGTGGTGCCGCGCATTTCTAGCTGGCAAGAGTTTGAGCGCTTGCGCCGCTCGCCGCAGGTTGATTGGACCACGCTGACACGGCGTGACCGCGCCGCAATCTTCATCCCGTCCGATGCCGCCCCACAAGAGATCCGCGACTGTTTGCACGAAGAGCTGGCCCAAGCGCTGGGGCCACTCAATGACCTCTACCGCCTGCCGGACTCGGTGTTTAACGACGACAATATCCACGCCGTACTCACCGGCTTTGATATGTTGATCCTACGCGCCTATTACGCGCCTGAGCTGCGCAATGGCATGAGCCGGGGCGAGACCGCCGCCC
>JAESRD010000328.1 GCA_016764835.1 Paracoccaceae bacterium
AATGGCCCCAGCGGCATGCCGACCAGTTTGGCGGCGTTCTCTATCAACACTGGCTTGACGCCCTCGGCCGCCATGCGGATGCCTTCGTTGATATAGGGCAGGATGCAGCGGTTGGCGTAGAAGAAGCGCGCATCATTGACCACAATCGGCGTTTTGCGAATTTGCCTAACAAAATCAAGCGCTTTGGCGGTGGCTATGTCGCCGGTTTTGGCGCCTTTGATGATCTCGACCAGCAACATTTTATCGACAGGCGAGAAGAAATGTATGCCGATAAACTGCTCAGGACGGGCCGAGGCTTTGGCTAACTCGCCGATTGGCAGGGTTGAGGTGTTGGTGGCAAAGATGCAGTCATCGCCGATCACGGCCTCAACCGCTTGCGTTACTTTGGCTTTGATCCCAACATCTTCAAACACCGCTTCAATGATCAGATCGCAGCCCTTGAGGGCGTCGTAATCTGTAGTGGCGGTGATCTGCGCCAACACGGTTTCTTTCTTTTCAGGCGTAACTTTACGACGCTTTATGCCCTTATCGAGGATGCCTGCCGCATAGGCTTTGCCCTTATCGGCGGCCTCTTGCTTTTGGTCGAGCAGGACCACCTCTATGCCGGCCAACGCCGAGACATAGGCTATGCCTGCGCCCATCATGCCCGCGCCAATGATGCCAACTTTGGACGCGCGTTGGTCGGGGGCTTCGGGGCGGTTCGCACCCTTTTCAAGTGCTGTTTTGTTGATAAACAGCGAGCGGATCATGGCGGCGGAGGACGGGTTCATCAAGATATTGGTGAACCAGCGCGCCTCAATCTTGAGCGCCGTGTCAAACGGCACCAGCGCGCCTTCATATATGGCGCTGAGCATGGCTTTTGCCGCCGGATAAACCCCCATGGTCTGGCCGTTGATCATTGCCGAGGCGCCAACATAGGTCATGAAGCCAGACGGGTGATACGGAGCGCCGCCGGGCATTTTGTAACCCCGTGCATCCCACGGTTTGACGCAGTCTTTCTCGGTCGCGGCCAGCACCCATTCGCGGGCGCGGCTCATCAGGTCTTCGGGGGCGACAACTTCGTCGATCAGCCCGGCTGACTTGGCCGCTTTGGGCGACAACAGCTTGCCCTGCAACAGATATGGTGCGGCGGCCATGGCCCCCATCATCCGCACAAGCCGGGTGGTGCCACCAGCGCCGGGAAAGATACCAACCTTAATCTCAGGCAGGCCGATTTTGGCCTTCGGGTTATCAGCGGCAATGCGGTAATGGCATGAAAGTGGGATCTCTAAGCCAATGCCGAGCGCTGTGCCGGGCAGAGCGGCGACGGTGGGTTTTCCGCCCTTTTTGGTCTTAAAATCCATGCCGCCAAGCTCGATCCGGCGCTGAAAAGCATGCATACTCATCGTGCCTTCAAACAGACCCTTGGCCGGGTTGTCGCCGGCGCTTTCTTTCATCTTGGCGATGATGTTTAGGTCCATGCCGCCGGCAAAATCTGGCTTGCCTGAGGTGAGGATAATGCCCTTCACGGCATTGTCGCCGTGCGCCTCAGTGATCAGCTGATCGAGCTCATCTATCCCTTCGAGGCTGAGCACATTCATCGACTTATTGGGAACGTCCCAAGTGATGGTCGCGATGCCTTGGGCATCTTTGATCATGGTGAAATCAGTCATAATAATCTCCCTAAACCCGCTCAATGATTGTGGCTGCGCCCATGCCAGAGGCAATGCACAACGTGGCCAAGGCGGTGCCTTTGCCTGTGCGCTCCAGCTCATCAAGCATGGTGCCGATGATAATAGCACCGGTGGCACCCAGCGGGTGGCCCATGGCGATTGAGCCGCCGTTCACATTGACCTTATCTGCATCTACATCAAAGGCTTGCATGAAGCGCAGCACCACAGAGGCAAAGGCTTCATTGACCTCAAACAGGTCGATATCAGAGATCGACATGCCGCTATCAGCGAGGATTTTTTGCGTCGCGGGCACGGGGCCTGTCAGCATAATGGTCGGGTCCGTGCCGATCTTGGCGGTGGCGCGGATGATCGCACGAGGCTTGAGCCCATGCGCTTGGCCGAACTCCTTCGAGCCGATCAAAATACCGGCCGAGCCATCAACGATGCCGGACGAATTGCCAGCATGGTGAATGTGGTTGATCCGCTCCAAATGCGGATATTTCATCATTGCCACTTTATCAAAGCCGGGCATTCCTTCGCCCATCTCTTTAAAGCTGGCTTTCAGCGCGCCGAGGCTCTGCATGTTGGTATCAGGTCGCATAAACTCGTCGCGGTCCAAAATGGTCAGGCCGTTTTGGTCGCGCACGGTGAGCATGCTTTTGGCAAAGCGGTTCTCGTCCCACGCGACCTTGGCGCGGCGTTGGCTTTCAACAGCCAAAGCGTCGGCATCATCACGGCTAAAGCCATATTCGGTGGCGATGATATCGGCTGAAATACCTTGTGGTACGAAATATTCGTCGAGCGTTACGGTTGGGTCAACGGCGATTGCGGCGCCATCAGAGCCCATGGGCACGCGACCCATCATCTCAACACCACCGGCGATATAGGCGTGGCCTGCGCCGCCGCGTATTTGGTTGGCTGCCAAGTTTACCGCCTCCATGCCCGAGGCACAGAACCGGTTGATCGCGAGGCCGGGGATCGACTGATCGAGCTTGGACGCCAGCACCGCCGAACGCGCCAAACAGCCGCCCTGTTCGCCGACCTGGGTGACATTGCCCCAGATCACATCTTCAACCGCATGGCCGGTCAGCCCGTTGCGCTCTTGCAGCGCGTCGAGCACTTGGGCCGACAGCCGCAGGGCTGTAACTTCATGCAATGCGCCGTCTTTGCGGCCTTTGCCACGCGGTGTGCGCACGGCGTCATAAATATAGGCTTCGGTCATATCAGTCTCCTCAAGCGCGGTCGGCAGGGCTGCCGGGCATTAGGTCATAGGGGCTTTTCCAGCCATCAAGGGCGGCAATATTACCCAACCAACGGTCGATATTGGGCCAATCGGCGCGGTCAAACCCAAATGGTTCTGGATAATACAGATAGCCGCAACAGGCGGTGTCGGCGATGGTGACGCTGCGGCCAACCAGCCAGTCGCGGTCTTCGAGTGCAGCATCAAGTATTTTATACGCGGCTTTGAGCCGGCCTTGGGTAAAAGCGATCACCTCAGCGGGGCGTTTCTCTTCTGGCAGGAAGTTCATCAAGAACCGGGTCATGCCAGCATTTGATGACAGTTTGTGGTTGTCAAAGAACTGCCAGCGCATCGCGTCACGCGCCTCGGCGGGGGTAGATCCGCCCAGTTTGCCAGATTTTTGGGCCGCATACTGCTGCATCACGCCTGATTGGGTCATGGTCTCATCGCCATCAACCAATACCGGGATTTCACCCACAACATTGATCTTGCGAAAGGCAGGGTCGCGGGCCGCGCCATTGAAAAAATCAACATATTCAGGCTGCCAGTCGAGCCCGCAGAGCTGTAGCGTCAGCGCTGCTTTGTAAGAATTGCCGCTTTCGCCAAAACAATAAAGTTTGATCGTCATTCTACTTCTCCCCGTTGATTGCCTGCGCTCAAAACGAGCGGGCGATCAGCTCTTTCATGATCTCATTGGTGCCACCATAGATGCGCTGGACGCGGGCGTCAGTCCACATTTCTGCGATGTCATATTCTTGCATGAAACCGTAGCCGCCATGCAGCTGCAAGCAGGCATCGAGCACTTCGCCTTGGGTATCGGTCAGCCAATATTTGGCCATGGCAGCTTTTGCTGCTGTCAACTCACCGCGCTGCTGCTCTTCCATGCAGGTATCAAAGAACGCGCGGCCAACGCTGGCCTTGGTCTGGCATTCGGCCAGCACAAACCGGGTGTTTTGAAACTGCATGATCGGCTTGCCAAACGCCTCGCGGTTTTTGCAATAGTCGATCGTGCGGGTGACAGCGCCCTCCATGGCGCCAACAGCGCCAGCGCCGATCAACAGACGTTCGCGGGGCAGCTGTTCCATCATCTGGTAAAAGCCTTGGCCCTCTTCACCGCCCAAGATATTTTCTGGCGGCACCAGCACATTGTCGAAAAACAGCTCTGACGTGTCAGAGGCTTTTAGCCCGATTTTGTCGAGGTTACGGCCACGGGTAAAGCCCTCGGCTTTGGCGGTTTCAACCACCACCAGCGAGATGCCGCGCGCGCCTGCGGCAGAGTCTGTCTTGGCCGCTACGATGATCAGATCAGCATGTTGGCCATTGGTAATAAAGGTCTTTTGCCCGCTGATGCGATATTGGTTGCCGTCGCGCACAGCGCGGGTCTTGAGCGCTTGCAGATCAGAGCCACCCGACGGCTCTGTCATGGCCAAAGCGCCGACCATCTCGCCGCTAACCAGCCTCGGCAGCCAGCGTTTCTTTTGCGCCTCAGACGCATAGGCCAGCAAATAATGCGCAACAATGCCCGAATGGATGCCCACGCCCCAAGAGGCAATATTGGCCCGCGCGCCTTCAATGATAATTGCAATATCATGGCCAAAGTCGCCACCCGGCCCGCCATATTCTTCTGGCACAGCGGCGCAGAGCAGACCGAGTTCACCGGCCTGTTGCCAGATGCTGCGGTCCATTTCGCCAGCTTTGCGCCAACGGTCATAATGCGGGCGCCATTCTTCATGGATGAATTTGGCGGTCATATCGCTGAGCATCTGGTGCTCTTCGGTCATCCAATTGGCCAAAAGCGGTTTCCTTAAATTTGGTGGTGGTCTATTTTTTGCGGGCTTCAAGCTCGGAGTTGAACAGCCGCAAGCGGTGGCCAAACGTGTCTTCGTCAATCACGCTATCGAAGTTCTCGAAGATAAACGACAAAGCCTCGCCCTCATCAAGCCCCGCCTCGCGCGAAAAGCGGCGCAAACGGCGGTAGCCGTCCTCGGTCATGGCGACATTGAAACGGCGGGTAAAGCGCAGGCGTTTGGGCATGACATACCTTTATGCAGCCCCACCGCTATAAGAACGGCAGGGATGGTTTTAGTTAAAACTGGTCGGCATGTAGAGCCATAACAGTATCTGCGCCAGAAGTGATCCTGGCAAGATGTAGCGCTGTGGCGGGCAGTTGGCGGGCCATATAATAGCGGCCCGTGGTGATCTTGGTCTCGTAGAACGCGGTGTCAGGCGCGCCAGCGGTAAGACGGCCTTGTGCGGCTTTGGCCATCTGCGCCCAGACCAGGCCAAGGCAAGTATGGCCCATCAGATGCATAAAGTCATATGAGCCTGCCAGTGCCACATTGGGGTCTTTCATGCCGTTTTGCATGAAGAACATGGCCGCCGCTTGCAGGTCTTTTGACGCGGCTTTGAGCGGGTCGAGGAAGTCAGCTTTCAGCGCTTCGTCAGCCTCGTTTTCTTTGATGAATGTCTTGATCATCTCAAAGAATGCCATGATGGGTTTGCCACCGTCTGAGGCCAGCTTGCGGCCAACAAGGTCAAGCGCCTGCACGCCATTAGCGCCTTCATAGATCATCGAAATCCGCGCATCGCGGACGAATTGCGACATGCCTGATTCTTCAATATAGCCGTGGCCGCCGTAAACCTGCTGCGCCAGAACCGTGGTCTCAAAGCCCTTATCTGTCAGGAAACCTTTGATCACCGGGGTCATCAGCGACACCAGTGCTTTGGATTCTGGGGCATCGCCGCGGTGGTAGGCGTCGATCAGCGTTGCACTCCAATAGGCAAAGGCGCGTGCACCCTCGGTGAAGCTCTTTTGGTCCATCAGGCTGCGGCGAATATCGGGGTGCACGATCAGCGGGTCGGCTGGCCCATCTGGGTTTTCAACACCAGTGACGGCCCGGCCCTGTAGCCGGTCTTTGGCATAGATTACAGCGTTTTGATACGCGGCTTCGGCCTGCGCATAGCCCTGAAGACCAACGCCAACCCGCGCCTCGTTCATCATGGTGAACATGGCCCGCATGCCCTTATGTTCTTCGCCCAGCAGATAGCCGGTGGCGTCGTCAAAGTTCATCACACAGGTCGAATTGCCGTGGATACCCATCTTCTCTTCGAGATTGCCACATGCCACTCCGTTGCGCG
>JAESRD010000329.1 GCA_016764835.1 Paracoccaceae bacterium
GGCGGCAGCTGCACTTGAAGAACCGGTGGTCCCGGCACGGTTAGACAGGCCCAACCGGTGAACCTTGCCAATCACGGCATTGCGCGTCACGCCGCCAAGTTCTTTGGCGATCTGGCTCGCGGATTGGCCTTCGCCCCACATCTTCTTTAGTGTCTCGACACGTTCGTCGGTCCAGGACATGGCGTTCCCCTTGGCTTGGCCGGTGCGCTTTGCGCTGCATTGGCCCAAATTTCGATCGTTTCGGCCGCAACCGACCGTAACACATATAGATTTCGGCCATTAGAGGCCGCAGCACATGTAGATAAGACCTGACAGGGCGATAAGCAAGCGCCCAACTGCCTTGGTGATGACGTAAAACCATGATCAATGCGTGACAGCACGCCACTTGCTTGATAAGTCCGGCGGCAAAAGATGCTAAATTGTGAGGCGCAATTGAAGATTGAACAAACTAAGCTGCCGGGTGTTTTGATCATTACCCCCCAGCGCCACGGCGATAGTCGCGGGTTTTTTTCTGAAAGCTGGTCGCGCAAAATATTGGCTGATCAAGGTGTTGATCTTGATTTTGTCCAAGACAATCATTCGCTTTCCGCCCGTGCTGGTACGGTGCGCGGCCTGCATTTCCAATCGCATCCCCATGCGCAAGACAAGCTTGTACGCTGTGGGCGCGGCGCGCTTTATGATGTCGCGGTTGATGCGCGACGTGGCTCGCCGACTTACGGCAAATCGGTCGGCGTTGAGCTGACGGCGCAGAACGGCAAGCAGCTTCTGGTGCCGATTGGCTTTTTGCACGGTTTTGCCACGCTGGTTGATGACACCGAAATTGTCTACAAATGTACCGATTATTATGCGCCCGAATGCGACGGCGCCGTGCGTTGGGATGACCCGACCCTCGACATCGACTGGAACCTGGGCGCCAACACGGCGGTGCTCAGCGCCAAAGACGAAGTCGCGCAGTTGTTCAGCGATTTTGACACACCTTTTGTATTTGAAGGCTAAGAGGCCCGTTTTATGAAACTTTTGGTTACAGGTGGCGCGGGCTTTATTGGCTCGGCCGTGATCCGTCGTGCAATCGCTGACGGGCACGAGATCGTCAATGTCGATGCGCTGACCTATGCGGCCTGCCTCGACAATGTGGCCTCGGTTTCCGACAGCCCTGCTTATGCTTTTGAGCAAGCCGATATCCGCGACCGCGCCGCGCTCGACCGGGTATTTGGCGTGCATAAACCCGATGCGGTCATGCACCTCGCCGCCGAGAGCCATGTTGACCGGTCGATCGACGCGCCGGGCGACTTTATTGAGACCAATATCAACGGCACATATAATATGCTGGAAGCCGCGCGCGCCTATTGGACAGCACAAGGCAAGCCTGCGGGCTTCCGCTTTCACCATATCTCGACAGATGAGGTTTTTGGCTCGCTGGGGCCAACGGGGCTGTTCACCGAAGACACGCCCTATGCGCCCAACAGCCCCTATTCAGCCTCTAAAGCCGCCAGTGACCATTTGGTCCGCGCTTGGGCCGAGACTTACGGGCTGCCGGTGGTGATGACAAATTGCTCCAACAATTATGGCCCGTTCCACTTTCCTGAAAAACTGGTGCCTGTGGTTATCCTCAATGCGCTATCGGGCAAAGACATCCCGATTTACGGCAAGGGCGATAACATTCGCGACTGGCTTTATGTCGAAGACCATGCTGAGGCGCTGTTGACTGTGGTGCAAAAAGGCAAGCTGGGCCGCAGCTATAATATTGGCGGCGAGAATGAGGCGAGCAATATAGACCTTGTGCGCACGATCTGCGCGATCCTTGATGAGAAGCGCCCCGCCAACCATCCATATGCAGACCAGATTACCTATGTGACCGACCGGCCCGGCCATGATCAGCGCTATGCGATTGACCCGGCGCGTATACGTAAAGAATTGGGCTGGCGGCCCTCAGTGACCTTAGAGCAGGGGCTGGAGAAAACCGTGCAATGGTATCTCGATAATGAAGAATGGTGGCAGGCGTTGCAAAGCCGTGCCGGTGTCGGCGAGCGGTTGGGTAAAGGCTAATGGACAAGGGGCCGAAAATTAAGGTTAACGGGCAGGCGGGGCCGTTCGAGGACGTGTTTTTGCTGAACGCCCGCGGGATCAAAAAACTGCAACGCAAATATGCAAAATTTGCGCATCCAAAACGGTTTAATTGGGACTGGTCGGCGATCAGGTATAACCGGGTTGCCTTGATGACCCATTTGGCCAGCAAGATCGGGCCAGAATGCAGGTATCTTGAGATTGGCTGCGCCCATAATGAGCTGTTTGATGCGATGCCGATCACGCATAAGATTGGCGTTGATCCGGCCATTGGCGGCACGCATAAAATGACCTCGGAGGCGTTCTTTGCTGATTTTCCTGATGAGAGATTTGATCTGATTTTCATTGACGGGCTGCATACTTACGAGCAGGTACGCGCTGATCTGGTCAATGCGCTGCGGGTGCTGCGGCCGGGCGGCTATATCGGGCTGCATGACATGTTGCCCAAGGAATGGGGCGAGGCATTTGTGCCGCGTATTCAGGGCGAGTGGACTGGCGATGTCTGGAAAGTTGCGCATGAGATCGCCGTGACCGAGGGGCTTGATTTTCGGGTTTTTCACATGGATGCGGGTGTTGGTTTGGTGCGTGTACCGGGTGACCCGAATGTGCAGCTGGCCGATATGCAAGCCGAGCTGATCCCAGCGCAATATGACTATTTTTGTGCCCATCTGGACCGGGTGAAACAGGTCACTTGGGATGAGGGCATGGAATGGCTATCTGGCCAGGAGGGCTAGCGGATGCGGACCATAAAACAAACTGAGCATGCGCCCGGCATGGCGGCGCGGCTGTACCTGTTTACAGGGGCCCTGCAATGAAGATTTTGGTCTTTGGCAGGACGGGTCAAGTTGCAACTGAGTTGCAGCGCCTTGCGGGCGGTGATCAGCTCATCGCGCTCGGCCGCGAGCAGGCCGATCTGTCCGATCCTGAAGCGTGCGCTGCGCAAATCAGTGACGTTGATGCCGTGATCAACGCGGCGGCCTATACCGCCGTTGATGCGGCCGAGGACGGTGAAGCACTGGCCAACATTGTCAACGGCGAAGCCCCGGCAGCCATGGCCCGCGCCTGCGCCGCACTTGGCATCCCCTTCGTGCACATCTCTACCGATTATGTCTTTGACGGCACCGGCACCACACCGTGGCAGCCGGCAGATGCGACTGGCCCCTTGGGCGCTTATGGCCGCTCCAAACTATTGGGCGAGGCCGGCATTGCGGCGGCTGGCGGCAGCTGCGCTATATTGCGCACCTCTTGGGTGTTCTCGGCCCATGGCGGCAACTTTGTAAAAACCATGCTGCGGCTCAGCGAGACCCGCGACACGCTGGGCATTGTCGCCGACCAGATCGGAGGGCCGACCCCCGCCGCCGCGATTGCAGGCGCCGTTTTGACCATGGCCCGGCAGCTCAATACAGCGCCACAAAAGGCGGGTATCTACCATTTTGCTGGCGCGCCAGATGTCAGCTGGGCTGATTTCGCCGCCGAAATATTTGCTCAAGCGGGGCGCAAAGTCGCGATCAACAAAGTCACCACGTCAGACTATCCGACCCCGGCCAAACGCCCCGGCAATAGCCGCATGGAGTGCAGCGCGCTCGCCGATGCTTTTGGTATCGCCCGCCCAGATTGGCGCAAAGGGCTGGCTGATGTGCTAAATGAATTGAAAAAACTCGAATTGAAGAAAACTCGGAATTGAACGGCAGGACAATATGAAAAATCGTAAAGGCATTATATTGGCGGGCGGCTCCGGCACCCGGCTTTACCCGATCACCGTTGGCCTCTCAAAGCAGCTCTTGCCGCTTTATGACAAGCCGATGATCTATTATCCGCTATCTGTACTCATGCTTGCGGGCCTGCGCGAGATTGCGATCATCACCACGCCTGAGGACCAAGCCCAGTTCATTCGGGCGCTGGGCGATGGCAGCCAATGGGGCTTGGAGCTGACTTATATCACCCAACCGTCGCCCGACGGGCTGGCCCAAGCCTATATTCTTGCGGAAGATTTCCTCGACGGTGCGCCGTCGGCCATGGTCCTTGGCGACAATATCTTCTTTGGTCACGGCCTGCCTGATGTGCTGCACCGCGCTGGCGCAAAAACCTCTGGCGGCACTGTATTTGGCTATTATGTGGCCGACCCAGAGCGTTACGGCGTGGTTGATTTTGACGCAGATGGCAAAGCCCGCCAGATCATTGAAAAACCGGCCAAACCGCCGTCAAACTACGCCGTAACCGGGCTTTATTTCCTCGACGGTACAGCGCCTGAGCGGGCCAAAGCGGTAAAGCCATCGCCGCGTGGCGAGCTGGAAATCACCTCGCTGTTAGAGATGTATCTCGAAGACGGTGTGCTTGACGTGCAAAAAATGGGCCGCGGCTTTGCTTGGCTTGATACTGGTACCCATGAAAGCCTGCTCGACGCAGGCAACTTTGTGCGGACCCTTGCCAAGCGCCAAGGCCTGCAAACCGGCTCGCCCGATGAGATCGCCTATGAGCTGGGCTGGATCGATGATGCCGGGCTGGCGGCGCGGGCCAAGGTTTTTGCCAAGAATGAATATGGCCGGTATTTGAGCGACTTGCTCAAGCCTGACCGCTAAGGCGCTTTGCGTCTGATCAAGGCCACATGCTGGAGGCCGTGCTACCCTCCACCTAGAAAATTCTTAGGTAGAGAGAAGCGCGATGCCCGCAGCGAAGAATAAGTCAGACCTTCTGGCCGTCAGCCAGCTAGAATATGCCAAGTTGGAAAAGGCGATGGCCTTGGTCGCGCCGGATTTTGCCGTGTTTAAGGGCGATGATGATACCTCGATCAAAGATGTGATCGGCCATAGGGCGCATTGGATCACGCTGTTCATGGGTTGGTTTGCTGATGGGCAAGCAGGTAAGCCGGTGTTCTTTCCGGCCGAGGGCTATAAGTGGAATGAGCTAAAGCGTTACAATGCTGAGCTGCGCGCCAAGCAAGCTCAGCTGGGCTGGGAGGCTGCCCGCGCCGAACTGGCCCGCCAAAACACCGCATTATTGGAGCTGCTGCAAAGCTTGGACAACGAGACCCTTTATGGCGGCCCAATGCTGGGCGCGCATAACAACTGGACCACCGGCCGTTGGGCCGAGGCGGCGGGGCCCAGCCATTACCGGTCTGCCGCAAAGTTCATTCGGGCTGCGCTGCGGGCGCGATAAACTGGGAGTATCCGAAACTCAGTATATGGTGTTTAGCCCATGCGGTTGAAACGGGTCATCTGTTGAACCGTTCTGGATATAGGATAGCGAACTGATTACGGGCAGCAACACATTCTCTGACGCACCGGCCCGACTTTTCGAAATTGCGGATGGCCAGATAGATCAGTTTAGTGGCCGCATCATCGGTTGGAAA
>JAESRD010000330.1 GCA_016764835.1 Paracoccaceae bacterium
TGCCTTGCCGCTGCGCCCAAATATGTGTTGCTCGATGAGCCTTTTGCCGGGGTAGACCCGATCGCCGTCGGCGAGATCCGCCATATCGTATCAGCGCTCAAGGAGCGCAATATCGGCGTGCTGATCACCGATCATAACGTGCGCGAAACCCTTGAGATCGTTGACCGTGCTTATATTTTGCATGACGGAAAAGTGCTGATGAGCGGCACCGCCGACGAAGTTGTGCAAGACGAGAACGTGCGGCGTGTTTATCTGGGCCAGAGCTTCCGCGTAAGTTGAATTGCTTTCGCGTAAGTTGAATTTTTGGCACTCAGACGAATTGCGACATTGACAAACAACCTCGCTCTGGGGCGAAATGGAGGAGATGACAGCCCGTTTAGCCAGCAACCCGCTTCTTTGGTGTCCTGCTTTGGACAGCTCTATAATGCGCGGGCCCATACTGAGCAGGTTAGCGACAGGGCGTTATCATCTCAGGCAAGCAAACACGTAAACCAGCCAACCGCAGCAGCGGTGCGGCTGTTTGCATTGCCGCCTCAAAAACAAAGGAGACAAGATGCGTTATCAAATCAGTGGAAAACAAATTGATATTGGCGAAGCTCTACAATCCCATGTGAGAGCCGAACTCGAAGTGACGTTGGGTAAATATGCCGGACGGCCGACCGATGCTATCGTCGTTTTTTCGAAGTCTGGGCATGAATTTGTCTGCGAAACTACGGTGCATTTATCGACAGGGTTGAACGCCCAAGCCAAAGGTCAAGCCTCTGATGTTTATGCGTCTTTCGATTCCTGCTGTAGCAAAATGGAAAAGCAACTGCGACGGCATAAGCGCCGTCTAAAAGACCATCACAAGGGCCGCAATCAACCTGTTGAACTTTCCAAAGCTGGCTCATATATCCTTGCCGCAACACAGGACGAAGTTGAAACCGAGACCGAAACAGCTGCGCCGGTGATCATTGCCGAGATGGAGACGACTATTCCGTCTTTGTCGGTTGGTGACGCTGTCATGCAGATGGAGATTGCTGATGCCACTATGTTGGTATTTCGCAATGAGAAACACGGTGGCGTCAATGTCGTTCACCGCCGAGACGATGGTAACATCGGCTGGGTGGACCCACGCAATATGCCCTAGCTGCATATTGGCCGCTTAAGACAGGACGAGATGAATGCTGCTTGGTGATATACTTAGCGCCGATGGCGTAAAGACTATTGGCGCGACGACCAGCAAAAAGCGATTGCTGCACAATCTCGGTGAGCTTGCAGCGGCGGCATATGGGCTAGATGCAGCCACTATTGCCGCCGCTCTTATGGTCCGTGAGGGCCTCGGCCCAACAGGCTTGGGCAACGGTATTGCCCTGCCGCATGCGCATATCGAGGGTATTGATACGGTGCTCGGCATGTTCATTCGGCTTGAAAAACCAATGGCCTTCGACAGCGCCCATACCCAGCCTGTTGATCTCGTCTTTGCCCTGCTGGCGCCAGAGAATGCCGGCGCTGAGCATCTGCGCGCGCTGGCTCTGGTGGCGCGCACTATGCGTGACCCGGCCACCTGCGCCAAGCTGCGGGCCAATGCCGAGCCAGTAATCTTGCATGCTGTATTGACCGAGATATCGGCTAATCAGGCGGCCTAGCCCCAGTTGGCAAAACCAAACAGCTCATAATCACGCGGATAGGCGGCGCGGGCAGCCGTCTCTAGCCCATCATCATAGATCGCCTCAAGCACAGCGCGGTGCGGGTCAGTGTTGACCGGGCCGGGCGGTGGCGCGCTGCGTCCGGTTTGCACGGCCAGCCGTGGCAGCCCGTCTTCCAGCTCATCTTCACGCAGCACAATATCGGGCGCGCAAAAGCTACTCATGCCCTGCAAAATTATCGTTTGGCTGGCCCATGCCGGATCAATCCGCAGGTTGGTCTGCCCGGCAAGGTTGCTGCGCAAATAGCCCAAGAACTGGTGAAACGCGGTGCGGTGCGCGGCCAAGTCGTAATCGACCCCCGGCTCCTGCTCGGGGATTGCCAGCTTGAAGTTCTCGCGCAAAGATTTGCGGTATTCAACAAAGCTATCTGGCCCGATCGCCAGTATCTTGTCACAAAACGCGGTATGCGCCCGCGCCAGCGGATGCCGTAAAACTGTAAAGCTACGGTGGCCGGGATGACCGCCCCGCCATTTGCGCAATGTTTTTTGGTTAAACCCTTCAATCAGCTCACCGCCGCCATCAACCGCGCTCAGCCAGCGCCGCACCGCCGCCTCCGGCCCAGAGCGCACCGGCAGGAACAACAGCCCCGCCTCAGGCGCTGCAATATAGGTCGGAATAGCCGGGCCGCGCCGTGGCTCAAAGTTGGGGCTGCGTGTCAGGTTAAACTTATCCAGCCCGGCCAGCCCGGCCTGCATATCGGCAAAGTTCTCGACCTTGCGCGATAGCGGCTCTGGGTTCTGCTTCTTGAGCTGTTTGTTGAGCGCCTCAATCTGCTCATCAAGCCCCAGCCACTTGGCCAGACCGTTAATGACAGCCACATCAAACAGGTCTTCATAATCAATGTAGAATGCGCTCTGCCCGCTGCGCTGCATCGCCCCCATCAGCTTGAGCTGAAACGCCTGCAATGCCTGCAAATGCTGCTCAAACTCGGGCAAGACAAACCGAATTTTATCGGTTTTAGCATGGGTGGCATTGGTCAGCTTCCACTGCCCGGTGGCCGCGGCAATCTTGCGGCTAACATAGCTTTCAGCCGGGTTGCGGGTCAGAATGATTTTGGCACAGCTGCGGTCACTCAGCAGGGTCTCAAGCACCCGTGGGTCATGGTCGTTAAAGAACCGAAACCCCGCCAAAACCCCCGGCTGGTTGCGCAAGACCCGCAGCAGGCTTTGCGGGTTTTTATCGCGCATCTCGCGGGTAATATCATGGATCTGCTCTTGCTTAGGGTAGCCAATAAAATGCGGGTTAAACGCTTCGCCATAACAATGCAGCCCGGCAAATGAGTTGAGATTGGCCTCAAGAAAATTCGACCCGGTGCGCATTTCTGCAAAGATGACAAAGGTTTTAAAATTGGGCATTTTCACCTAACCAAATAGGGTTTGCGCTGTTTGGGGCGCGCATTATACGGCACAGGGTCAACCGGAAAGTCGCCCATCAGATGCGGGTGCATCCCCTGATTCTTGAGGTTCTGCAAAAACTGGCCAAAGCCTGTCAGGTCGGCCATGCGCGGCGCTTCTGTCAGCCGCTGCGGGCCACGCGCACCGGTTTGGTCCACAATCCCTTGCAGCGCTTCCATCGGCGATTCGACAAATTCAGCCATCGACCAAATCCGAATGCGCGCCTTGGCATAGGGTGAACGCAGGGCGGCCAAATGCTCGGTCTCAGTCCGCTGCAAAAGGGCTGCCTCTGCCCGCAGATCAGAGAAGTTCTGGTTGGTCTGAAACAGCGACACCGCCCAAGCGCCAGAAATTACGTTGATCTGCGCATTGGGGTCTTCGGCCAACATCCAACCAATATCTTGCACATCTGCCGGGCCAAACTGAAAGCACTGCCGCTCGCCGCGCGCATTCCAAATCAGGTTGGACAAAAACATCTTTGGGTTACGGTCGCGCAAGGCTGCCTGCGACGAGATCGCCCCGCTAAACACCTTTTGCCGGTCTTCAAACTGCGCGCCATCAGGGCTGAACAGATGGCCATGGATCCGTGTGCCCGTGACCCGCGCCAACCACGGCTCAAAGTCAACAAACAGGTCGGCAAAGCCCTCAAACACTGAATAGGGCGCCGAGGTCAGGCCGTTTTCCCAGTTTTGATTGGGGAACCGGCTTTGCATAAACAGCCCAGCGCGGCCGCGTGTCCGCCGCTCAACCGCCTTGGCAAAGACCCGATCAATCTTGCCGGGGTTCGGCTCTGCGGCCTCAACATTTTGGACCTTGTCGTTAAGAAACGTATCATGGAGCAGGTCCGCATGCGGCCAAATTTTGCGGGCAACAAAACAGTCAGACCGGCGCAGCAGCTGCAAATGATCATCGTAGAAAATATGCGGTTTGCCCTGAAAGTCGAACTTCGACAGCGTCAGCGAGCGGCTCTCGATCCGCTGCGAATACAGCCGCGCCAAGGATTGAAAGTAGCTCTCATCGGGGATCCAAACCCGCTGAAAGTAACGGTCAAACATTGGCCTGTCAGGATCAGACAAGATCGCCGACAGCGTGCGCCGGGTCAGACACCACCATTGCGAGCCCATATGCGGCACCAGCCCAGCCGGAATGCGCCGTTTAAACCCGCTGCGCCGCTGTAACTTTACATAGCCATCAAAGAACCGCCTGTGTCGTTTCCACGAGAAAGGGAAGCGCAAAGTGAAACGTTCTTCTGACAGCCCGCCCACGGTCCATGGCACATCAGCCGTGGTAGCACTTTCGATAAAGTCTGTTTGCGGACGCTCATCAAGATAGCGCAGCAGCTCGCCGACTGGGCGCAGCGGCAGGCAGGAGCCCGACGCCAGAAACACATGGCGAATATCGGGGAACTTATCCAAGATCAGCTCAGACGCGTCTTGCGTCGCCGCGACCAGCCCCCACGTGCCCCATTCGCAGCGGTGCCGCTTAGAGAAGCGCACAGTGTCGAGGTCAGCCAGCGCGGCGACAAAAGCATCATAGGCCTTGGCGGGCACCGCTTTATCAACATGCATGACCACCGGACAGCCACCCGCCACCCAGTGGCGCGCCACCTGTTCGGCCCGGTCAAGCGCGGTATGAACCAGCATGATCACGCCAAGGCTCATGCCCAGTTCCCCTTAGACATCAGCCCCAAAATCTCTAACTGCCGCCAGTTAATGTACTTTTCGCTCCATCTGCACCACAGATCCGGGTCGGTTTCTTGGGCAATATAGGCCTTATATTCATGGCTGCCCGCATAGTGCTGACCGCGCTCCAGCTCCTCTCGGGCTTTGGCATTAAACCCATCAAGAAACTTGGTGTGCAGCAGCAGGCCAGAGGCCTTTTCGCCGCCCCATTCATCATAGACAAGGTTCAACCCGCGCGGCAAAAGGGTGTGGGTCGAGGACACATAAGTATAGCCGGCCTCCCATTTCACCAGCGGGATTTTGTTCAGCGCAGGTGCGCGCGCTGGTTTGTCGCCAAAGAATGCCCGCGCCCGCGGCCCACCTTGAATCCACAGATTGCCAAACTCTTTATTGCGCGAAATCATGTAGTTACCGGCATCAAACCAGCAGGCAATCTCTAACGGATTGCTCCCGCGTTGATAGGGCACTTGGCCCACCGGCCCCTTGGGATACATATCCAAAAGCATCGCGCCAAATGACTTGATCGACGAAGCATCCAGCCAGTCAGTCAGCGCCCGCAACGGCCGCGTATCGCAAAACGGATAGATCAACAGCTCATCAGGGTCGACAGTCAGGCACCAATGGCCCTCGCCATATGTGCGCTGCAGCCCGTTCAGCCAATCAACCCCAAACCGCGCCCGCTTATAGCTGGCATCAGTGGTCCAAAGCGACACATCCGGCTGGCCTTCCAAATATTCGCGCCCACCATCATCAGAGCCATTATCAACCATCAAAAAGTGGCTGACGCCCATCTTGCGGTAATAGTCCAAGAAATGCGGAAGCCGTGCATTCTCGTTACGAAAGGTCGAGAAAACGAGAATATCGTTGGCGGAAATATCCCCAACGCGATTTGCCACAGATTGCAATTGCCAACGCTTGCGAAGCGCGCGAATGCGCCAGCGTTTTCGCTGCAATCTGAGCCGGTATGACTGCCAGATTCCCAACCCGAAACCTCTATTTGCCGGTCAGACTGCTTTATCAGGTTACGGTTAACACGATCTTGAAATGTGCGCCCCACCCCGGCAATGCTATTGGACTTTGCCGAATTGCGTCTGTTCCGGAATATTCTGCTATCCTCGTGCGCCATTGATAGCTGTCTGCGGCTGGCAGGTAAACGGGAATGTCCCGCAAGGTTTCCCTTAGGACAGGTAAATCAGAGCATAGGACGGGTGTGCCCAAGGCCACAGCCTCTGCGGGCGGCAAGCCAAAACCCTCAGCCAGCGACGGAAACAGCAGCGCCCGCGCGCCGCCAAGCAGCGCCATTAGCGCGCCATCACTCAGCCCAGTCAGCTCATGAACCCCGGCAATCCCCCGGTCCAGCTGGGCGAACACCGCCTCATTGCGCCAGCCACGTTTGCCACAGATCAACAGTGGCAAACGTGTTTCCAACTGCTGCCAAATATCAAGCAACATGCCAATATTTTTGCGTGGCTCTATCGTGCCAATAGCCATGAAATAGCCGCCCGCACAAATTGCCTCCAACGCCTCAGGCACCGCCCCAGCCGCCGCCAGCCGCACGCCCAGTGGCGCCACCACCACCGCAGGCGCGTCCGCCCCTATATGCTTCAACAGCGCCGCCCGCGCCGTTTGCGAAATGCATATCAGCTGATCCGCCCCGGCGGCCCGCCCTATAAATTTAGCAAACCGCTCCGGCACGCCGACCCGGCTAAGCTCTGGGTAATCCAGTGGAATTGTATCATGCACCATCACCGTAATTTGTGCATGCGCCACGTCTCGCACAGTAGAAATAACGGTATCGGTTAGGTTTGAATGGCCAACATTCAGATAGGCACTGCCCGGCGGTAACAGCCGCACCAAAGCTGGCCCCAGCCCGCGCCGCGTTACCCGTTTGGCCTGAAGCCGCAGCCCGGCCTCGGCTGCACCCAAAGCTGGCGCATTGCGCCGCAACAACCTGCCCGTCAGATTATTGCCGCCCCACGGCACAACGCCCAAAAGCTGATCGCGCAACGCGGCCAGCCCTTCAGGTTCCAAAATCAGATAGCCCAGCCTTGTGCGCACCAGCCCGTAGAGCGGCACATCATCAGCCAGCAGATGTCGCAGATAAGCCGCCTCAACCCGGTCAATCCCTGTTAGAACTTGCCCGGCCCGAGAGGTCAGTCGCGTCAGGTCCAGCAGCCGCGCAGGCGGCGTGCCGGGCCTTGTTTGATCGCGCCTATTGGGCAGCGTTCTTGATCGACATCATTTCATCAAGGTAGTTCTGTAGCTCTTCTTTCAAATCATCGCGGGCAAGGCCAAACGCCACTGTCGCCTGCAAGAACCCAGCCTTTGAGCCGCAATCAAACCGTTCACCGCGGAACCGGAAGCCGTTCACACCCGCGCCAACACCGATCTGCTCGGCAATCGCGTCAGTGAGTTGCAGCTCACCGCCAACGCTTGGCTTAATGTCATTGAGTGAATTCATCACATTTGGCGTTAGAATATAGCGGCCTATCACTGCCAGATTTGAAGGCGCTTCGCCTTGCTTTGGTTTCTCAACCATGCCCTTTACCCGCGCAATCGAACCCATATCTTCTTCGATATCGAGCACACCATATGATGAGGTTTTCGACGGCGGAACTTCCATCGTCGCAACCATACAGCCGCCGATCCCCTCATAGGCTTCGACCATCTGCTGCAAACACGGCTTTTCGGCCGCGATTACATCATCAGGCAGGATCACTGCAAAGGGTTCATCGCCGATCAACCGGCGCGCACACCAAACCGCATGGCCAAGGCCAAGTGGCTTATGCTGACGCATATAAGCAATCGCACCAGAGTCCATATAGGTGTTCTTCAACACTTCCAAAAGTTCGTCTTTGCCATCGCGGCGCAGCTTTGATTCAAGCTCCGGCGCATGGTCAAAATAATCCTCAAGCGCAGATTTTCCGCGCGAGGTTACGAAGATAAATTCTTTAATTCCGGCAGCGCGCGCTTCATCAATCGCATATTGGATCAACGGGCGGTCTACCAGCGTCATGATCTCTTTCGGCACTGATTTAGTGGCCGGCAGAAACCGTGTCCCAAGCCCTGCAACAGGGAAAATCGCCTTGGTCACACGCGTTTTCATTTTCTAATCCTCAATTTAACTTGCCAAACCACAAACCCACGCCATTCTAACGCAAAGTTTGCGCGACAAATCATGACAATCCGTCGCAGTGGCACCTATTTACTCAACAAGCTCAAACAATCAGCACAATACGACTTTGCTATGACCCGCCTATGGCAATCTCGCCAACCCATTCCATTCACTCTCTCTTCGCAGCCTTTTGTCAAACCGCCAATACTGGAATACTGGATCTTTACGCAAAGATCGGCCAAAAAGCCCACCAACCTGCTCCCACCAGCCGCCAGAATTGAATATTCGATGATGATAGCGCGTATCAGGCCAGAAAAGGTAAAGACTTACGATTTTTCCTGATTCCACGGCGCTCTTCGCCTGCCTACGCAGCCGTCTCGCTTGCCATCCACGCCCGGCCAACACGATATGTTCGCTAAAAGCAGGCTGAGCAATATAAGGTAAAAACGGTGTTTGCGCTGCGGTCAAAGGCACAAGCTCATCTAGCGCGCGCGCCAAGCCGCGCGAGAAGCCGAGCGTGAAACCGGCCATCAACTCTTTGATCTGCTTTTCATTCAGCTTACCGGCTTTCTTATAGTCTAGCAGCCGTTGTTGCTGAGCCAATGTATGGGCCGCACGCATCTTCTCGGTGTTTGCGCCGTGTCGCCGCGCCAACACAGCCAAGCTCGCACCTATCTGGGTCAGGTCACGCGGGGTTCTATCGGCTTTGCGACGCGAAGAAGCATGAAACCCGTGATGTACCTGCGCGCCGGGCACCACGGCCGTTTGCACACCGGTGGCAGCCATCCGCAAGTTTAGATCGGCCTCATCAAAGTAGAATTCATAGCCCGGATCGAAGCCGCCCAAATTGGCCAAAATATCGCGTCGGAACGCCATATTCGTGCCTTGGGTCTTAACGGCGCGGCCGGCAGCACTGGGCCGCAACACGGCGCCAGCCTCTGGCAACTCTATCGCATGGTCCCACCCAAGTGTTGAAACCTCGCAGCCCTGCCACTGAAACGATATCCCGTTGCGCCCGCGCACATAGCCGCCCGCCGCCTGCGCGCTGTCCAAAGCCGCCGTCAGCCGCGCCAGCCATTGCGGCTCTGCCACCGCATCATCATCAATGAAAGCCACGAACTCGCCAGCCGCCTCAGCCAGCCCTAGGTTGCGCGCTGCCGAGATGTTGGGAAGGTCATAGCTCACCCGCTTTATCCGCCCCACGCGCCCCGCCGCCGCCAGCCCCTCTGGGTCAGCCACAACAATAATCTCAAAACACGGATGGTTTTGCTGCTCCAGCGCCGTCAGACACCGCGCCAAAGCCGCCGGGCGGCCCCGGCTAACGACGATGACACTGGCGCGCTGGCTGGTCAATCCATGCCCATCCTTGCCATCATCGCCTCGATCTTCGGCACATCTTCGGGGTTGTTCAGCTCCCAAAACTCGCGCCCCTTGGCGGCAACCTCAACGCATAAAAGTGGCGTGCCGCGCTCCAAAAAGCGCAACTGCTCCAGCCCTTCCAGCGCCTCCAACTGGCCCATTGGCCAGGTCGCATAGGCCGCCAGAGCCGCCGGACGGTACGCATAGACCCCAACATGATGAAACACAGGCGTCTGCGCCTCGTCATCGTAGCTCTGCCCGCGATACGGGATCACTTCTTTCGAGAAATAGAGCCCGCGCATATCAGCGCCAAACACCGCCGTCGTGCCGCCAACACGCCCCGCTGCCCGGTCTTCAAGCA
>JAESRD010000331.1 GCA_016764835.1 Paracoccaceae bacterium
ATTAGAAACTTCTCATTCTCGCCGGCAACGCTTAATATCGCCGCTGGCGACATAGTGGTTTTCACCAATGAAGACCGCGCACCGCATACGGCCACGGCCGATAATGGCAGCTTTGACACTGGCAATCTGCGCCGGGGCGACGCCGCCTCTATTACATTTGCCAGCGCCGGGAGCGTTAGCTTTGCCTGCCGGTTTCATCCAAATATGAAGGGGACAATCAGCGTTTCCTAAGCGCCGAGTTCCTTTGGGCGGCCTCTTGAGCCGCCCGCCAACACGCGAGAAGAGAGACAAAAATGGACTTCGCCCTGTCAGAAGAGCAAACCGCCATTTTTGATATGGCCGAGGCCTTTGGCCAAGAGCATATTGCCCCCTTTGCCCGCCAGTGGGAGGTCGATGGCACGATCCCAAAGGCGCTGTGGCGCAAGATCGGTGCTTTGGGTTTTGGCGCTATCTATGTGCCGCAAAAGCATGGCGGCTCAGGTCTTTCGAGGCTCGATGCGACCTTGATATTTGAAGCATTATCAAAGAGTTGCCCTTCTGTATCGGCCTTCTTATCGATCCACAACATGTGCACAAACATGCTCAGTCAACATGGCAGCGCCGCCCTAAAAGCCAAGCTCCTGCCGCAAGCGCTGAGCATGGAATCCCTGTTCTCCTATTGCCTGACCGAGCCCGGCGCAGGCTCTGATGCCGCCGCGCTGACCACCCGCGCCGAAGCCAAGCCGGAAGGCTACAGCCTCAGCGGCAGCAAAAGTTTCATCTCTGGCGGCGGCTATTCTGACGCCTATATTGTTATGGCCCGCACCGGTGTGCCGGGGGCAAAAGGCATATCGGCCTTTGTTGTTGATGCCGCCCAACGGGGCCTGTCCTTCGGCGCGCTGGAGGACAAAATGGGCTGGAAAGCCCAGCCAACCCGCGCGGTTCACTTTGATCAATGCGACCTGCCCCCAGACAATCTGCTTGGCACATTGGGCCACGGCTTCACCTATGCAATGCAGGCGCTCGATGGCGGACGTCTCAACATCGCCGCCTGCTCGCTCGGCGCCGCCCAAGCCGCACTCGACGCCACCTTGGTCTACATGTCTGAACGCCAAGCCTTTGGCCGCGCCATTAACACCTTCCAAGCCCTGCAATTTCGCCTCGCCGAATTTGAGACCGAGATGCAAGCGGCGCGCATCTTCCTGCGCCAAGCCGCTTGGAAACTCGACACTCAAAGCCCCGATGCCAGCCAGTTCTGCGCCATGGCCAAACTCTTTGTCACCGAGACCGCCAGCAAGGTCGCCGATGGCTGTTTGCAGCTGCATGGCGGCTACGGCTACCTCGCCGAATACGGGATTGAGAAGATCGTGCGCGATCTGCGCGTCCACCAGATCCTTGAAGGTACAAATGAAATAATGCGGTTAATCATCGCCAGAGAGCTGACCAAAACATGAGCCACGTTGATATCCGCCAAGATGGGTGCGCCGGGCGCATTACGCTGAACCGGCCAGATGCGCTAAACGCCATAACTTTGCCGATGGTCGAGGCCATAGATGCGGCGTTGCAAAACTGGGCCAACGACCCGTCGATCAAGATGCTGATCATTGATGCGATTGGCCCGCGCGCCTTTTGCGCCGGGGGTGATATTGCGGCGATATATGCCAGTGGCATTACCGGAGATTACAGCCTTGGCCGCGCATTTTGGCAGCGTGAATACCGGATGAATGCCCGGATGGCGGCATTTCCCAAGCCGGTCGCTAGTTTCATGCAGGGCTTTACCATGGGCGGCGGCGTCGGCATTGGCTGTCATGCCAGCCACCGGGTCGTCTGCGAAAACAGCCAAATCTCCATGCCCGAATGCGCCATTGGGTTGGTGCCAGATGCTGGCGGCTCGCTGCTGCTGGCCCAAGCACCGGGGCGGCTGGGCGAATATCTGGCCGTGACTGGCGCGCGCATGGATGCGGCGGATGCAATTTTTGCCGGGTTTGCTGACTATAATGTGCCGCAAGAACAATGGGCCGGGCTGATTGCGTGCCTTTGCGAAACAGGTGACTGGCTGCAAATTGGCGCCGCCGCCCAGCCTGTGGCCGCCAGCCAGCTGGCGCAAGATCAGCCAATGTTGGACGCCGAATTTGGCGGTGAATCACTGGCTGATATCTACCGCGGCCTGCCCGATACGCTGTCGGGACCTGTCACCAAATCGTTAAAAGCTATGTCGCATAATTCCCCCTTATCAATGGCTTATAGCCTAGAACTTATTCACCGCGTTAAGATGCGACCGACCATGGCCAATGCGCTAGACCAAGAATACCGCTTCACCTACCGCTGCATGGAATATGGTGACTTTCTTGAAGGTATTCGCGCCGCTATTATCGACAAAGATCGCAAACCGCACTGGCGCCACAAAGACTGGCAAGCGGTCAAAGGCGCAGACCTTTTGCGCATGACGATGCCACTGGGAACAGAGGCGCTTAATCTGGAGGGATTGGCATGAAAATCGGGTTTATCGGGCTTGGGAATATGGGCGGGCCAATGGCCGCCAATCTGGTTGCCGACGGGCATGACGTTACAGGCTTTGATCTGGCAGCAGCGCCCCTGGGCATTAGTTTGACCGACAGTGCCGCAAAGACCGCCGAAGGCGCAGACATGGTCATAACCATGCTGCCCAATGGCGCAATCTTGCAAAGCGTGGCGGCGCAGATCCACCCGATCATGCAGCCCGGCTCAGTGCATCTCGACTGCTCGACAGTCGATGTTGAAGCGGCCCGCATTGTCGCCGATCTGGCCGTTGCCGCCGGGCTTCTGGCGCTCGACGCGCCGGTATCGGGCGGCATTGGCGGCGCCACAGCTGGCACGCTGACTTTCATGGTCGGTGGCACAGATACGGGCTTTGCGCGGGCTGGTCCTATCTTTGAAATCTTGGGGCAAAAGGCGGTGCATTGCGGCCCATCGGGCAATGGCCAAGCCGCTAAAATATGCAACAATATGATCCTTGGCGTGACCATGGCCGCGACCTGCGAAGCCTTTGTTTTGGCAGATAAACTTGGGCTGGACCGGCAGGCAATGTTTGATGTTGTCTCAACATCATCTGGCTATAGCTGGAGCATGAACGCCTATTGCCCGGCCCCCGGCATTGGCCCCCAATCGCCAGCCGATAATGGCTACGCGCCCGGCTTTGCCGCTGAACTGATGCTCAAAGATTTGACCCTGTCGCAGATGGCCGCGACCGACGCCGATGCCGATACACCGATGGGCCAACTTGCCCATCAAATCTATCAGGATTTTGTCGAAAAATCCGGCGGCCGAGGCAAAGATTTTAGCGCATTGCTACCGCATTTTGCCGGGCGTGGCCGGGGCGAATAATAGTGTAACTATGATCAAAAATTGCCGGGCTATTTAGCGAACAAATATTTGTCTTATCAAAACGACCTTCACCGGCAGATATCACTTCATTATGACTCAATCACGCTGTCATCATCAATCGCCGCAGCGCGCTTTGGCTTCCGCTTTAGCGTTGGTTTCGTTTTCGGTTTGAGCATATCGCCCAAATATTGCCCGGTATAGCTGCCTTCACATTCGGCAATCGTCTCCGGCGTCCCCGTCGCAATAATCATACCGCCGCCATCGCCACCCTCTGGGCCAATATCAATCACCCAATCGGCGGTTTTGACAACATCAAGATTATGCTCAATCACGATGACCGAATTGCCCTGATCAACCAGCTCATGCAGTACCTCCAACAGCTTGCGTACATCTTCAAAATGCAGGCCCGTGGTTGGCTCATCAAGGATATACAATGTGCGCCCGGTCGAGCGCTTTGCCAGCTCTTTTGACAGCTTCACCCGCTGGGCTTCGCCGCCCGAAAGCGTGGTCGCCTGTTGGCCGACCTTTATGTAGCCAAGCCCAACCCGCACCAGCGCCTCCATCTTGTCACGGATAGACGGCACGGCTTTAAAGAAGTCTTGAGCATCTTCAACCCGCATATCAAGAATGTCGGCTATGCTCTTGCCTTTAAACTGAATTTCCAATGTTTCGCGGTTGTATCTCTTGCCCTGACAGGTCTCGCAGGTCACATAAACATCGGGCAAAAAGTGCATCTCAATCTTGATCAACCCGTCGCCGCGACAGGCCTCACAGCGGCCACCCTTAACGTTAAAGCTAAAACGGCCAGACTTATAGCCGCGGACTTTCGACTCCGGCAGCCCGGCAAACCAATCACGAATTGGGGTAAAGGCACCGGTATATGTCGCCGGGTTTGAACGCGGCGTGCGGCCAATGGCGCGCTGGTCAATATCGATGACCTTATCGAGGTGCTCTAGGCCCTTGATGGTCTCGCAAGGTGCCGGGGTTTGGCGCGCCCCGTTCAGCCGCATTGACGCGGTTTTGAACAGGGTCTCAATCGTCAGCGTAGATTTGCCACCGCCCGAAACACCAGTGACGCACACAAACTTGCCGAGCGGAAAATCAACCGTCACTTCACGCAGATTATTGCCGGTTGCCTTGACCACACGCAGCTTTTTGCCAGTACCTTTGCGCCGTATTTTCGGCACTTCAATCCGTCGCGTGCCAGACAAATATTGCCCTGTCAGCGATTTTGGATTGGCGATCACCTCGGCGGGCGTGCCTTTGGCGACAATCTCGCCGCCATGCACCCCGGCGCCGGGGCCGATATCGAACACATAATCCGCCAGCCTTATGGCCTCTTCATCATGCTCAACCACGATCACCGTATTGCCTTGGTCGCGCAGGTTCATCAGCGTCTCGAGCAGCCGGCCATTGTCACGCTGATGCAGGCCAATTGATGGCTCATCAAGCACATAAAGCACCCCTGTCAGGCCAGAGCCGATCTGGCTGGCCAGCCTGATCCGCTGGCTTTCACCGCCCGAAAGCGTGCCGGAATTGCGGCTCAGCGTCAGATAATCAAGCCCAACATTGTTCAAAAATCCAAGCCGCTCGCTGATTTCCTTCAAGATAGCGGCGGCAATTTTGTTCTTCTGCCCGGTCAGATGCTCCGGCACCGTTTGGCACCATTCATAGGCCTCGCGGATCGACATCTGCACCACTTCGCCCGCATGCAAGCCGCCGATTTTAACCGCAAGTGCTTCGGGACGCAGCCGGAAGCCGCCGCAATCGCCACAATGGCGATTATTTTGATAGTTTTCAAACTCTTCGCGGATCCAGTTACTGTCAGTCTCGCGGTAACGTCGCTCCATATTTGGGATGACGCCCTCAAAGGTTCGGCTGACCTGATAGACCCGGCCGCTGTCATCATAACGAAATTTGATCTCTTCTTTGCCAGAGCCATAAAGGAACACTTTGTGCACGTCGTCGGGCAGGTCTTTCCAGCGGGCGTTCTTGTCAAAACCGTAATGTTTGGCAATCGCCTCAATCGTTTGCAGAAAATAAGGCGACTTACCTTTGCGCCACGGGGCCAGCGCCCCATCGGCTATTTTGAGGGTAATGTCAGGCACGACCAAACGTTTGTCAAAAAACAGCTCGACCCCGAGCCCGTCGCAGGTCGGGCAAGCGCCAAAGGGGGCGTTGAACGAGAACAAGCGCGGCTCGATTTCGGGGATGGTGAAGCCACTGACCGGACAGGCGAATTTCTCCGAAAATGTAATGCGTTCGCCGGCCTCGTCCGCCGCCTCAAGCACGGCCATACCGTCGGCCAGATCAAGCGCAGTGCGCAGGCTGTCGGCCAGCCGGGTCTCAAGGCCTTCGCGGATGACAATCCGGTCAACGACCACGTCGATATTATGGCGGAACTTCTTATCGAGTGTCGGTGGTTCCTCAAGCTCGTAGAATTCGCCATCAACCTTGACCCGTTGAAAACCGTTCTTGCGTAACTCTAGGAATTCTTTGCGGTATTCGCCCTTACGGTCACGTACGATCGGGGCCAGCAAATAGCCGCGGGTGCCCGTCTCCATCTTCATGATCCGGTCGACCATATCTTGGACCTGCTGCGCCTCAATCGGCTTGCCAGTGGCGGGCGAATAGGGCGTGCCAACGCGGGCAAAAAGCAGCCGCAAATAATCG